>NZ_FMFG01000054.1:0-10774 GCF_900066275.1 uncultured Faecalibacterium sp.
CGGACCGGGCACTCTCGGCGGCGTTTGCTGCCTGCGGCGGTCACGGCCTGCTGTGGGACTGCGGCGAGGGTACGCAGGCAGCGGCACACCGGGCAGGCGTGAACCTGATGCGGGCAGATGCCATCTGCCTGACCCACTACCATGGCGACCACATCTTTGGTCTGCCGGGCCTTTTGCAGACTCTGGGGGCGCAGGGCCGCACAAGGCCGCTTGCGCTGCTGGGTCCGGAGGGCCTGCCGGATATCTGGGCGGCGGTGCGGGCACTGACCGGCCCGCTGCCCTATCCGGTGAAGCCGCAGGTGCTTATGCCGGGCCAGCCGCTGGCGCTGGATGCGCTGAGCGAGGGCTGGCCTGCCGGTGCGCGGCTGGTGCCGTTTGCCACAAAGCACCGGGTAAAAAGCCTTGGCTACCGGCTGGAGCTGCCCCGTGCAGGCAAATTCTCGCCGGAGCAGGCCCGGGCGCTGGGGGTGCCAGTGCAGCAATGGAAGCTGCTGCAGAAAGGGCAGAGCGTTGCCGTGGAGGGCAGAACGGTGCAGCCTGCGCAGGTGCTGGGCGCCCCGCGCAAGGGGTTGAGCGTGGTATTTTCCGGCGATACGGCCCCCTGCCCGTATTATTTGCAGGCGGCGCATGACGCAGACCTGCTGATATGCGATGCCACCTATGCCCTTCCGGAGCAGGAAGACCAGGCCCGTCAGTGGGGGCACAGCACCTTTGGGCAGAGCGCGACCCTTGCCGCGCAGGCGAGGACAAAGCGGCTTTGGCTGACCCATTATTCCCCCATGATCACCGACCCGGAGGAGTATGCCGCGCAGGCACAGAGCATCTTCCCGGCGGCGGAGTGCGGCTTTGACGGCAAAAGCATCACTCTGCAGTACGAGGAGGCACAGCCATGACCATCCGGATGGACGAGGGTGCGGCAGAGCTGCTGGACACCCTGCACAGGGCGGGCTATGCAGCCTACGTGGTGGGCGGCTGCGTGCGAGACAGTCTGCTGGGCCTTACACCGCACGACTGGGACCTGTGCACCAGTGCTCTGCCGCAGCAGGTGATGGAGCTGTTCGGCGCGCAGCGGTGCATCCCCACCGGCCTGCAGCACGGCACGGTAACGGTGAAGCAGAGCGGTGCCCTTTACGAGATCACCACCTTCCGTACAGAAGGCACCTACACAGATGGCCGCCACCCGGACGAGGTGCACTTTGTGCCGGATGTGCGGGAGGATCTGGCCCGGCGGGATCTTACCATCAACGCCATGGCCTACAATGAAAAAGAGGGCCTTGTGGACCCCTTTGGCGGGCAGGCCGACCTGCAAAGCGGCATCGTACGGGCGGTGGGTGTGCCCCGCCAGCGGTTCACCGAGGACGCGCTGCGCATCCTGCGGCTGTACCGCTTCGCAGCCCGGTTTGGCTTTTCCATCGACCCGCCCACGGCGCAGGCGGCACAGGAGCTGTGTGCCCATCTGGACTGCGTATCGGTGGAGCGCATCGAGGAAGAGCTTGCAAAACTGCTGAGCGCACCCGCCCCTGCGGCATATCTTGACAAAAAAATACTGCTTGTTATTCTGCCGGAGCTTTCATCGGAGGCACTGGCGGCGGCAAAGCCGGTGGTGGATGCCTGCCCGGCGGGGGAGCAGGCTCTGCCCGTCCGTCTGGCGGCGCTGCTGCTGAGCCTTGGCGAGGACGGCATCCGCCGCACACTCAAGCGCCTGCGCTGCTCCAATGCCTTGATTGAAGAGGCGGCGGTGTTGGTGCGGGAAGCCAGAAGGCGTGACGGTAGCTTTCTCTTCGGACACGAGTACGGGTTGCGGCACCCAGCGGATGCTTCGTGCTTTGAGCAGCACTCGCATCCTGCTGGCCGCTGTCCCAACAGCAACTTCCTGTTTCCGCCACTGGCGGCGGTCGTTGCTGTTGCAGGCCATTCCATCGCCCGCCCTATTGCCTTCGGCAACAGGGTCCTACCCCAGCGGACGGTCCTCAGAGAAACTACCGTCACACCCGACTTTACTATCTACGCCCGCCGACTACTGGGCAAATATAACTTGTGTACCGTGCAGCGTTTGGCAGCACTGGGCACAGCCCTGCAGCCGGAACGGGCGGCTGATTTTGCTGCACTTTCCGAATTGGCCGAACAATTGGACGCGGACGGCGTATGTTGCCGCGTCAGCCAGTTGGCTGTGAATGGCCGCGACCTGATGGCGGCAGGCGTCCCGGCGGGGCCGGGCATCCGCAAAGTGCTGGAAGCGCTGCTGGACGGTGTGATCCGGGAAGAATATCCCAACGAGCGGCAAGCCCTGCTGGCCGCAGTGCAGCAGCTCGCTGCGTCTTGACAAGCTCTTTTTTCAGAGTTACTATTATACTACTGTTTTAGTGTGTTGAATGCACCAAAGGAGAACTTATGACCACACAGACCCCTGATTCAAAGCCGCGTGCCCTCATTGCCATGAGCGGCGGCGTGGACAGCTCGGTGGCGGCATGGCTCATGCAGCAGGCAGGCTATGACTGCACCGGCATCACCATGCGGCTCACCCGCAACGAAACGCTGGGACAGTCCGGCTTTCACACCTGCTGCTCGGAAAAGGACATCGAGGACGCGGCAGAGGTGGCGTTTGCCATGGATATCCCGTACGAGGTGCTGGATTTCACGGCCGACTTCCGGGAACAGATCATTGAAAAATTCGTCCGCGTGTATGAGGCGGGCGGCACGCCGAACCCCTGCATCGACTGCAATAAATATATGAAGTTCCGCCATCTGCTGGACTGGGCTCGGGCACACGGCATGGAGTATGTGGTCACGGGCCACTATGCCCGGGTGGAGCAGGACGAGGCCACCGGCCGTTTCCTGCTCAAAAAGGGGCTGGACGAGGGCAAGGACCAGAGCTACGTGCTCTACAACCTCACTCAGGAGCAGCTGGCGCATATCCGTCTGCCGCTGGGCGGCCTGCACAAGACTGAGGTGCGCGAGATCGCGGAGCAGCACAAATTTGTCAATGCCCGCAAGCACGACAGTCAGGACATCTGCTTCGTGCCGGATGGCGACTATGCCCGCTTTATGGAGGACTTCACCGGCAAACACTACCCGGCAGGTGATTTTCTGGATGAGAGCGGCAGGGCGGTGGGCACCCACAACGGCGCGGTGCGGTACACCATCGGCCAGCGCAAGGGGCTGGGCCTTGCCATGGGGGCACCTGTGTACGTCTGCGGCAAGGACATGCAGGCAAACACCGTCACGGTAGGGCCGGAGGAGATGCTGTTCGACCGCATCGTGTATGCGGACGAGGTGAACTGGATCGCTATTCCGGAGCTGACCGGGCCGCTGCGGGTCACAGCCCGCACCCGGTACCATCAGGTGGAGCAGGCCGCCACCGTCTACCCGGCGGAGTGCGGCTTCCGGCTGGAATTTGACCAGCCCCAGCGCGCCCCTACGCCCGGTCAGGCCGTGGTGCTGTATCAGGGCGACACCGTGCTGGGCGGCGGCACCATTACGAGAGTGGAAAAGTAACAAGGAGAACAAAATGCAAAATCAGTATTCCCGCACGCAGTTGCTGCTGGGCGCGGAAGCTATGGAAAAACTGCACAATTCCCGCGTGGCGGTGTTCGGCATCGGCGGCGTGGGCGGCTACACGGTGGAAGCGCTGGCGCGCAGCGGCGTGGGGGCACTGGATCTGATCGATGATGATAAGGTCTGCCTGACCAACCTCAACCGCCAGATCATCGCCACCCGCAGCACGGTAGGGCAATATAAGGTAGATGTGGCTGCACAGCGCATCCACGACATTGACCCGGACATCAGGGTGACCACCCACCGGTGCTTCTTTGGCCCGGAAACACAGGACCAGTTCGACTTTACCCAGTACGACTATGTGGTGGATGCCATTGACACTGTCACCGGCAAGCTGGCGCTGGTGATGAAGTGCAAGGAGGTGGGCACCCCCATCATCTGCTCCATGGGCGCAGGCAACAAGATGGACCCGACCCGCTTTGAAGTGACCGATATCTACAAGACCTCGGTCTGCCCGCTGGCCAAGGTGATGCGCACCGAGTGCCGCAAGCGCAAAATCAAGCACCTGAAGGTGGTCTACTCCAAGGAGCCTGCCATGACCCCCATCGAGGATGACGCCATCAGCTGCAAGTATCACTGCATCTGCCCTCCGGGCACCCAGCGCAAGTGCACCCAGCGCCGTTCGGTGCCGGGCTCCAATGCCTTTGTACCCTCGGTGGCCGGCCTGATCATCGGCGGCGAGGTGGTAAAAGACCTTGTGGGCTTTGTACCGATGAAGGGGTAAAACAGACTGCAGACTCCTGCTGTGTGGGACGATTTGAAATGCGCTCCGCGTTGCTTTGCGCATAAGCTAAGGAAATTATATTTTTGATTTTGGGGTCCAGAAACGCCTGCGGGCGTTTCTGGACCCCATTTTCATGGGCGGGGGTCGTGGAGGATAGGCTTGTGCTTGCGGGCAGAACCCTCTCGGTCACGCCTGCGGCGTGCCAGCTCCTGAGAGGGTTCAGCCCGCTGAAAACAAGCAGAACGTTAACTCCGCCGCGCGAATGTTTCCACAGGAAACCAGCGCGGCAGCTTCCGCTTTCGGTCATGACTCCTTCCGTGAAAAGGCAATTCTGGAAAATCCGCAGATTTTCCAGAATTGCGAAATAAAATAATAATTCCGCTGAAAATGGTCGGAGCATCAGCGGAGACCATTTAAGATCGTGCTTTTTACGCGCTGCAGCGTTCTATAATATAAATTTGCAACTAATTTGCATTTTGGTATTGCAATTGGAGAGAATATCGTGTATAATCATCCCTGTTCAAAAATGCAACCAATTTGCAATTTACTAAAATGAAGCGACGAACGGTCGTTTTTAGGAGCGTATATGGAACTGTTTCTGGATGTTCTGGGCGAATCTCTGGTGGATACCGCCAAGATGCTGCCCTTCCTGTTTCTGGCTTATCTTCTGATCGAGTATATCGAGACCCGCCACGGTGAGCGCATTGAAGCACTGCTGGCAGGCGGCGGGCGCTGGGGCGCGATTCCGGGCGCGGTGCTGGGCTGTGTGCCGCAGTGTGGCTTTTCGGCCATTGCGTCCAACTTCTACTCCTCCCGCGTCATCACGCTGGGCACCCTGATGGCCGTCTACCTTGCCACCAGCGACGAAGCCATCCCGCTGCTGGTATCCATGCCGGCCTACTGGGATAAGCTGGCTGTGCTCATGGTCATCAAGGTGGTATACGCCATTGTGGTGGGCTTTGTGCTGGATTTTGTGCTGCGCGGCGTGCTGCCCAAATCGCTGCGCGGCGGCTACACCGGCCATGCCGACGAGGTGGACTGTCACGAGGAGCACAGCGACGAAGAGGGCAAGCCCGCCCCCATCTGGAAAGCGGCCCTGCGCCATACGCTGGAGATCTTTGTGTTCATTTTTGCGTTCAGTCTGGTGTTCGGCCTGATCGTGGAAGGCGTGGGCGAAGATGTGTTTGCAGACCTTCTGGGCAGCATGGGCTTCTTCCAGCCGGTAGTGGCTGCGCTGGTGGGCCTGATCCCCAACTGCGCCGCCAGCGTGCTGCTGACCCAGCTGTATGTGGAAGGTGCTCTGCGCTTTTCCAGTCTGGTGGCGGGCCTTTGCACCGGTGCAGGCGTGGGCCTTGCGGTGCTGTGGCGCACCAATCCTTCGTGGAAGCAGAACCTGTTCATCACCGGCCTGACATGGGGTGCAGGCGCATTCCTCGGCGTGGCAATGCAGGTGGTCGTGGCCGTGTTTGCGTGATCACGAGAAGAAGCTGCAAAGAAAACAGCATCGTGAAACAAAATAAGGCTATTGCATGGAATTCTGTGCAGTAGCCTTATTTTTATGCCCAAATGCACCCCAATTTTAAAAAAGTATGGTATACTGGTACAAAACTCAGTTCCATAGGGGAGAATAGAATGCAATATAAGATTCTGGCAAGCGATTACGACAACACACTGGTGCCCTTTGGCGAGGGCAAGCCGCGTCAGAAGGTGGTAAAAGCCATCAAAAAGCTGCAGGCCGCAGGCGGCAGATTTGTGCTCAGCACCGGACGTGCGTATCCGTGCGTCAACCTCAAAGGCCAGCTGGGCGGCATCCGGTTCGATTATGCCATCACCTGCAACGGTGCCTGTGTGGTGGACCGCGAGGGCCGCATCGTGGCCGAGCACCCGCTCACCGCTGAGGAAATGTACGCACTGGTGGATTTCTGCGAGGATTATAACTATCCGCTGCAGTTCAATTTCAGGGATGCCTGCTACGCCTACTGCGAGTATGAATATCTGCACAGGGGCTATCAGCAGATGAACAGCATCGGGCTGGACTGCGTGGACGGCGAAGATCAGGACCGCCACCTGATCGACATGCCCCACGCCGCCTTTGCGGCCATGCCGCCGGAGCGTGTGGCGGACTTCAACGCCAAGTACGGCCATCTGGGCCTGCACTGGATGCAGGTGGGCGCGCAGAATGCCGACGGCCTGTGCTACTACGACATCGTGCGCGGTGGAATGGACAAAGGCGTTGGCCTTGCCGACCTGTGCGAAAAGATGGGCCTGACACTGGCCGATGCCGTGGCGGCAGGCGATTCTGCCAACGATGTGGCCATGCTGAAGGCAGCGGGCCTTGGCTGCTGCATGGCAAACGGCACGCCGGACGCAAAGGCTGCCGCCGACCGCATCATTGGCGATGTGCGGGAGGACGGCCTTGCCGACCTGATCGATGAGCTGTGGTTCGACGGCCCCAGAGCAGAGCCGTCCGGCCGCGACCTTGGCTCGCCTTGGGATAAAATTGAAAGTGCAGGCGGACAATGAGCTTTGAACCGGTGTATAACGAACACAGCCGGGCACTGATCCTTGGCACATGGCCCAGCCCCAAAAGCCGGGAGATGGCCTTTTACTACGGCCACCCGCAGAACCGCTTCTGGCCCGTGCTGGCCGCGCTGACCGGGGAGCCGGTGCCTGCCCGTGAGGACATTGAAGCCAAAAAGCAGATCATCCTGCGCCATGGGCTGGCCCTCTGGGACACGCTGGAACGCTGCACCATCACCGGCGCAGCGGATGCTTCCATCAAGGATGCAGTGCCGAATGATATTGCCGCTCTGCTGGCAAAGGCACCCATCGAAGCAGTATTCTGCAACGGAGCCACCGCATACCGGATCTATACAAAGTATCTGCAGCCGGTGTCCGGCATTGCAGCGGTAAAGCTGCCCAGCACCAGCCCGGCAAACGCTGCCTGCCGCCCGGAAAAGCTGCGCGAAATCTGGGGAGCGGCCCTCTTGCCGTGGATCAACAAATGATGGCCAGGTTGTAAATTATCCGTGAAAGCCTTGCGTTTTTCGCGGGGTGCGGTATTATGGGTAACATAAGGGGCAATGCCCCGGACAAGGAGAAGAAACATGAGCAAGATCATCCGCACCAGAAAGCCCAGCGTTCTGCCATTTTATGCAATGGCACTGGTCTTTTTGGTATTGTGCGCGGTACTGCCGGTGTATAAGCTGTGGGCGCTTCTGGCGGCGCTGGGCGGTGCATTTGTGGCCTTTGGTGCGGCACAGAAGGTCTGCCTGCCCCGGGTGGTGGAGCACGAAGTGCCTTTCCACACCGGTGTGGAGGATGTGGACGCGATGCTGACCGACATTCAGCAGAAACTGGATACCCTGCACACCCTCAACGAGCAGCTGCCGGACCCGCAGCTCTCTGCCGCCATGACCCGCATGGAAAAGGCGGGCCGCTCCATTGTGGAAGCGGTGGAAGCAAACCCGGAAAAGGCAAAGCAGGTGCGCAGGTTCGCAAACTATTACCTGCCGGATGCGGTGAACGTTCTGCAGCAGTATGCAAAGCTGGCAAAGCAGGGCGTGCGCGGCGAGAATGCCGCAGCCATCCGTACCGAGGTGGAGCACAATGCTGCTTCCATTGCCACGGCGTTTGAAAACCAGCTGGATGCCCTGTACGCCGCCGAGAGCATGGACCTTTCTGCAGATATCACGGTGCTGCAGAACATGCTCAAAGGGCAGGGCCTGAGCTAAGAAAAAAGGTAAATGGTATTTGGAAAGGAAGGAATCTCTTATGGCTGATAATACATTCAACTTTGACCTCGATGCACCCGCAGTACCCACCCTGACGCTGGACCCCACCCCGGCAGAAGAGGAAAAGGCAGCACCCGCCCAGCAGGAAGCTGCCGCACCGGAGCAGCCGCAGGTGAACCTGACCCCGGAAGAACAGGCCATGGTGGATCAGTTTGCTGAAAAGATCGATATTACCAACAGCCAGCAGGTGCTGCAGTACGGCTCCGCCTGTCAGAAGAAGATCGGCGATTTCTCCGAGGCCGCCCTTTCCAAGGTGGCCACCAAGGATCTGGGCGAAGTGGGCGATATGATCACCAGCCTGATCGGTGAGCTGAAGAGCTTTGATGCAGGCGAGGAAGAAAAAAAGGGCATCCTCGGCTTCTTCAAGAAGAAGGGCGACCAGCTGGATGCCATGAAGATGAAGTACAACAAGGCCGAGACCAACGTGGAAAAGATCCAGTCCATGCTGGAGGGCCATCAGGTGCAGCTGCTCAAGGACATCGCCATGCTGGATAAGATGTATGATCTGAACATGGCCTACTTCAAGGAGCTGAGCATGTATATCCTTGCCGGCAAAAAGAAGCTGGCCGATGTGCGCGCAAACGAGCTGCAGCAGGCCATGGATAAGGCCAAGGTTTCCGGCCTGCCGGAGGATGCACAGGCGGCTCGTGATCTGGCCGACCAGTGCGAACGCTTTGAGAAGAAGCTCTATGATCTGGAGCTGACCCGCAACATCAGCCTGCAGATGGGCCCTCAGATCCGCCTGCTGCAGAACAACGACACCATGATGGCAGAGAAGATCCAGTCTACCATCGTCAACACCATCCCGCTGTGGAAGAACCAGATGGTGCTGGCACTGGGTCTGGCCCACAGCCAGCAGGCCATGCAGGCCGAACGTGCCGTGACCGACATGACCAACGACCTGCTCAAGAAGAACGCCGAGGCCCTGAAGATGGGTACCATCGAGACCGCAAGGGAATCTCAGCGCGGTGTGGTGGACATCGAGACCCTGCAGCAGACCAACAAGAGCCTGATCGAGACGCTGGACGAGCTGAACAAGATCCAGAGCGAGGGCCGCGCAAAGCGCGCTGCCGCCGAGCAGGAGCTGAACCGCATCGAGGACGAACTGAAAGCAAAAATGATGGAGATCCGGAGCTGAGATGGCAAACGCAGATTTTTCGCAAAAACAGAACAGCACTTCCGGCGGTTTTGACGCGGGCAGCTACCGCGAACAAAAGCAGCCGGAGCAGGCCGTGCCGCTGACACCTCTGCAGCAGAAGCTGGCAGGGCTGGAAGCAAAGCTGCCCGCAGCCCTTTCCACCCGCGCAGCTGCACTGGCCCTGAGCGTGGTGGTGATGCTGGCGGCCTTTTTGGGCTTTGGCAGCGCCAAGCTGCGCAGCCGGTACAACGAAGTCCGCAAATGGTACACGGTGGGTGTGGCGGCAGACAACGGCTATAACCTCAACGAAGAGCTGACCACCCGCATGAACACGGCGGCAAACATCATCACTACCGCCAGCAGCACGCTGGGAGCGGACAGTGCCGAGGTACAGGCCGCACAGAGCGCGCTGAGCGATTTTACCGCCTGTCTGGAAGCCGTGCAGAACGGCGGAAAAAGTCAGGCACTCACCTCGCTGCCCTATTATCAGGGCAGCACGATGCATGCGCTGTATCAGGCCAACGAGGTGCTGGGGTCGCGGATCGACCAGCTCTACGCAAAGCTGCAGGAGCAGGCCGCAGACCCCATGAAGATGGGCGCGGTGCAGGGCCAGTACGGCCAGTTCAACAGTGCGGCTACCATCATCGGCACCCTGAAATACAACGATGCCGTTTACGACTACCAGAAAGAGACCGGCGGCTTCCCGGCCAGCGTGCTGGGAGCCATTGCCGGTGTAAAGGAGGTTGAACCCTTCGCATGAAAAATTTTGCAAAACGCGTAAGCGCTCTGGTGCTGGCCCTTGTGTTGGGCGCAGCGGCCCTGTGCCCGGCGGCATTTGCCGCCGCCAGCCTGCCGGATCTGCCCAGAGATCAGTGTGTGGTGGATGACGCCAACATCCTGAGCGACAGCACTACCCAGACCATCGTTGATCTGAACAACCAGCTGCAGTCCAGCTGCAACGGAGCACAGATCGGCGTACTGACTGTAGATTATACGGGTAATTATTCCACTGAGGATTATGCAACACAGGCCTTCAACGCCTGGGGCATCGGCTCGGCTTCCGAGAACAACGGCGTGCTGATCCTGCTGGTGATGGAGTCGCCCATCTACGAGGATGGCGATTACTACGTGACCTACGGCGACGGCTTCCGCAACACCACGCTGGAAAGTCAGGCCAGTGCCCTCGCTCAGACCATGGAAGGTGATTTTGTTAACCGCGATTACAGCGATGCAGTAATCACCTGTGCCAACAATGTGGCCGACACCATTGCAAGTGTTTATGGGGTAAATCTGAACAATGGCAGCTACGATGATGGCAGCTATGACGATGGCGGCTACGCGGAGCCGGACAACGGCCCCACCACTTTTGGGGATATCGTTCTGGGTATCGTGATCCTGTTCATGTCCCTGATGGTGATGCTGATCATCGTACTGTTCGTGTTCCGGGTGTTCATTGCACCCATCGGCCACGCAGCAGGCTGGAACTGGGGTCCCTTCGCATGGGGCTACATGGCAGGTTCGGCCCGTCGGCACCGTCCCGGCCCGCCGCCCCCTCCGGGCCCC
>NZ_FMFG01000025.1:0-13230 GCF_900066275.1 uncultured Faecalibacterium sp.
AACTTTTCAGCGTCTATTGGTTCTTTTCAAGGGCTTCCTGCTGAGGCTTTGGAAGTCATTCTTTTGCCTCAGCGCTTGGCGCTCGAGTATAATACCACACCCCTGCCTCCTTGTCAACACTTTTTGACAACTTTTTTCCAATTTCTTTGCAGAATAAAGAATCTCCCTGTTTTTCACCCGTTTCAGGGCATGCCTTTTTCTTGACAAGGCGGCGGGCAGAACGTATTATGGAGTCATCCCCGTATCCTGTATAAGGTAGCTATACTTATTACATAAAGGAGAAGCGCCATGTCCTGTGTCAACATCCGCGGCTGCTGCATCGGCGAGGGCCGCCCCAAAGTTATTATTCCTATTGTAGAGCCCACGGAAACCGCCGTTCTTGAAAAAGCTGCCGAGTTTTCCACATTGCGCGCCGATTGTGTGGAATGGCGCATCGATTGCTTTGAAGGTGCAAAAAACCTTCCGGCTATCGTGCACTGCGCCGCGAAGCTCCGTGTTGCCTTGAAGGATCAGCTGCTTCTTTTCACCTTCCGCACAAAATCCGAAGGCGGTAAAGTCGCTCTGGCCCACAAAGAGTATCTTCATTTTATCCGCACCGTTCTTGCCACCGACTGCGCCGATCTGATCGACATTGAATTTTTCACTGCGGGCGCAGAGCTTCCCGCGCTGATCGAAGAAGCCCACACCGCCGGGGCTGCAGTGGTGTGTTCCAGCCACGACTTCCATAAAACGCCGCCGCGCGCCGAACTGGTGAGCCGTATGGTTGCCATGCAGCGGGCCGGTGCCGATCTGCCCAAACTGGCTGTGATGCCCCAGAGCCGCACCGACGTGCTGGAGCTTCTGGCTGCCACCGCTGAAATGGCCGACCGGCATCCGGAGACTCCCATCATTACCATGAGCATGGGAGCTCTGGGCGCGGTGAGCCGTCTGGCCGGGGAAGCCTTTGGCTCTGCCATGACCTTTGCCAACCCCGGGCAGGCCAGTGCACCGGGGCAGGTTTCACTGGAGGTCGTAAACGAAGTATTGGATGCACTGCATTTATAAATCCAGAAAGGAGCTTTTATGAAAAAGCAGTATTCTGCTCTCCCGGAACTTCTTTTGCGAAGTATTTTTTACACGCTTATCAATTATGTGCTTCTCAGCATGGTGCTGTCTTTTCGGCTTCATTGGAGCTCCATTCTGTTTTCTGCTGCCATGCTGTGGTTTGCTTTGGATTATTCAAAGACCATCCAGCAGTTGACCGGCAAACGGCTTCTCGCAGACCTTTTGTGGCTTGGCTGCATTCTCATCAGCACATTTATTGCATTCTTTGTCGGGTACATTCAAGGCTCGTTCGCATCATTTTAACGAAAAAGACCGGAGCTGTAGGTCGCACTTACAGTTCCGGTCTTTCTTTTTATGTCACAAAGAGATGATTATGCCAGCTTGGCTTCCAGACGGGTGCGGATGGCCTTGATAAAGCCCTCGCTGTCCACAGCGGTGGGGGTGATGCCCTCAGCCAGACCGCACAGGTCTTTCGTCATGATGCCGTCGTTCAGGGTCTGCAGGCTGGCGGCTTCCAGTGCCTCGCCAAACTTCACCAGCTCCGGCAGGCCATCCAGTTCACCGCGCTTCTTGAACGCGCCAGACCACGCAAAGATGGTAGCCATGGGGTTAGTGGAGGTCTTTTCGCCCTTCAGGTACTTGTAGTAATGGCGGGTGACGGTGCCGTGGGCGGCCTCGAACTCGTATTTGCCGTCCGGGCTGACCAGCACGCTGGTCATCATTGCCAGAGAGCCAAAGGCGGTGGAGACCATATCGCTCATCACGTCACCGTCGTAGTTCTTGCAGGCCCAGACAAAGCCGCCCTCGCTGCGAATGACGCGGGCAACGATATCGTCAATGAGGCTGTAGAAGTAGGTGATGCCTGCGGCCTCGAACTTTGCCTTATACTCGGTGTCATACACCTCCTGGAAGATATCCTTGAAGGTGTGGTCGTACTTCTTGGAGATGGTATCCTTTGCGCCGAACCACAGATCCTGCTTCACATCCAGTGCGTAGTTGAAGCAGCTGCGGGCAAAGCTGCGGATGGAATCATCCTTGTTGTACTGGCCCTGCAGAACGCCAGCGCCCTCAAAGTCAAAGACGGTGGCGCGCTGCTCAGAGCCATCGGCACCGGTGAACACCAGTTCAGCCTTGCCTGCACCCGGGATGCGGAACTCAGTGCACTTGTACACATCGCCGTAGGCGTGGCGGGCAATGGTGATGGGCTTTTTCCAGTTTTTGACCACCGGCTTGATGCTGTCGATCATGATGGGTGCGCGGAACACAGTGCCGTCCAGCACCGCACGGATGGTGCCGTTGGGGCTTTTCCACATCTCATGCAGCTTATACTCGTCCATGCGCTGGGCATTGGGAGTGATGGTGGCGCACTTGACCGAAACGCCGTACTTCTTGTTGGCAAGGGCGGCATCCATGGTCACCTTGTCGGCGGTAGCGTCGCGGTTGGGCAGGCCCAGATCGTAATATTCGGTCTTGAGGTCCACAAACGGAAGGATCAGTTCGTCCTTGATCATCTTCCACAGAATGCGGGTCATTTCGTCGCCGTCCATCTCGACGAGGGGCGTGGTCATTTTGATCTTTTCCATAGCAGGGTTCCCTTTCCTCTCTTTGGGTCGTTTCTCCAGCCGCGCTGCACTGCCAGATGCCGCGCGGGCAGTTCGGCAGAATGTTTATTTGCGGTAAGCGGCTGCCAGCTTTTCAAGGGCCGGCAGGCTGCGCTTGACCTTTTCGGTATCGATGCAGTAGGCAAGGCGCACATAGCCCCTGACACCGAAGCTGTCGCTGGGCACCAGCAGCAGGTCAAACTCCCGGGCCTTCATGCAGAAAGCGTTGGCATCCTCTTCCAGAGCCTTGGGGAAGATGTAGAAGGTACCGCCGGGGCGCTCCACCTCAAAGCCCAGCGCGGTGAGCTTATCGTACAGCAGGTTCATGTTGGTCTCATACACACTCAGATCACTGGTCACATCCTGACAGCGGCTCACGGCCCGCTGGATGATGCTGGGCGGGCAGTTGTGGCCGGTGAAGCGGGAGATTTGGGCCATCATGTCCACCAGCACATCCTCGCCTTCACAGCCCGGACGCACCGCCACATAGCCAAGGCGCTCGCCGGGCAGGCTCAGGCTCTTGGAATAGGAGAAGCAGGTGAGAGTGTGGGGGTAGAACGCCGCCGGGTAGGGCACCTTTTTGCCGTCGAATGCGATATCCCGGTAGGGCTCATCGCTGACGAGGAAGATGTTGTGGCCGAATGCCCGGCTCTTTTCGGTCAGGATCTCTGCCATGCGGGTGAGCGTCCCGGCAGAGTAGACCACGCCGGTGGGGTTATTGGGGGTGTTGATGAGCACACAGGTGGTCTTTTCGCCGATCATCTGCTCGAATGCGTCCAGATTGGGCTGGAAGGTCGGTGCCTGCGGCGGCACCACCTTGAGGACTGCCCCGGTGCCCGCCACATAGGGGCCGTACTCCGGGAAGTAGGGCGCAAAGGTGAGCACCTCGTCGCCGGGCTGCGTGACCGCACGGATGGCATGGGCAATGGCACCCGCCGCACCGGTGGTGGGGAAGATGTGCTTCTGCTCATAGGGCAGGCCAAAGATCTTTGTCAGGTGCGCTGCCACATCGGTGCGGAAGCCCGGGTCACCCTGACTGGGGCAGTAGCCGTGCAGGTTTACCGGCTCTTCGTTGGTCAGCAGATCCTGCATGGCGGCAGTGAACTCCTGCGGGCAGGGCACGCTGGGGTTGCCCAGCGAGTAATCGAACACGTTCTCATATCCGATCTCGGCAGCACGCTGCTTGCCGTACATGAAGGTCTCGCGGATGACGCTCTTATTGCCGAGCATCGCGCGATAAGTCTCGTTCAGCATAATACTTTCCCCCGAGAGTTTATTTGTGGGCAGCCGTATAGCTCTGCTCCACCTTGATGATGCAGCTGTAGGCTGTATCCTGTTCCTTGATGAACTGTTCCAGCTGTTCCAGCAGCTCTACCTTATCCCCTGCATAGCCTGCCGGCAGCACCAGATCGAACAGCACGTTGGTGTGGGTCCTGCCCGGCACGATGCGCAGATCGTGCAGCGAAAGGGCCGGGTCGAGCTGGCGCAGCTTTTCGGTCAGGCGGGCGCGCAGCACGCCCACGGCAGCATCCGAGGTAACGATGGGGTCGTAGTGGATGGTAACCAAAAGCCGGTCATTCTTTAGAAAATCCCGTTCAATGTTGTCGATCAGGTCGTGTGCCTCCAGCGGGTCCTGCTCGGCAGGCAGTTCCACATGCAGGGAGGCGAACTGGTGTCCCGGGCCGTAGTCGTGCACCATCAAATCGTGCATTCCCAGCACACCGGGATAGGAGAGCACCTTCTGCTCGATGTGATCCACCAGATCCTCGCTGGGGCTTTCGCCCAGCAGCGGGCTGAGCGTATCCATCACAAGACCCCAGCCGGAGATCAGGATGAACGCCGCCACGCCTACGCCCATCAGGCCATCCAGCACATCCCAGCCGGTCACGCAGCACAGCACTGCGGCAATGAGCACCGCGCTGGTGCTCAGCACATCGTTGCGGCTGTCCGCAGCAGTGGCAATGAGGGTCTCGGAGCCGATAATGCGCCCGATGGTGCGGTTGAAGCCGCTCATCCACAGCTTGACGAGGATGGATGCGATCAGCACGGCCACCGTGAGCCAGCTGAACATCACCGGGGTGGGATGCAGCACCTTGACCACAGATTCCTTCAGCAGCGAAAAGCCGATGCCGAGAATGGTCACGCTGACTACCAGCCCCGCCAGATATTCATACCGGGCATGGCCGAAGGGATGCTCTGCGTCCGGGGCCTTGCCGGCCAGCTTGAAGCCCACCAGACTAACCACGTTGGACGAGGCATCCGACAGGTTGTTCAGGGCATCTGCCATGATGGCAATGGAGCCGAACAGAGTGCCTACGGTCAGCTTGCCCAGACACAGCAGCAGGTTGCATGCCACGCCCACCCAGCAGGCAAGGTTGCCGTAGGCGGCGCGCACCTTAGGGTCCTGCGCATGGTCGGGCTGGCGGATGAAAAGACGAATCAAAAACTGAGTCATAACGGTCCTCCATGGGCAGCGCTGGACACCTGCATACCCTGTCATCGCTTATAGTATAGCATTTCGCTTTATCGTTTTAAAGTATTTTCCGAAAACTTTTGCCCGGTATAGAAAGACCCCGGCAGAGCGGGATGCCCTGCCGGGGAGCTTTATGGGAACGGTAAACCGGGATTCTCGGATGAATTACTTCTCAGAAGGCTTGCTCAGGTCCACGCTGCGGATGATCTTGCGCACCGGCAGGATGCTCTTGGCATTCATGGACAGCTCGTCCACGCCCATGCGCAGGAAGGTCTCGGTCAGGGCGGTGTCGGCACCCAGCTCACCGCAGATGCCCACCCAGATGCCGTGGCGGTGGCCCGCCTCAATGGTCATCTTGATGGCGCGCAGCACAGCGGGATGGTGCGGATTGAAGAACGGCTCCAGCTTTGCATTCTGGCGGTCCAGCGCACAGGTGTACTGGGTCAGGTCGTTGGTGCCGATGGAGAAGAAGTCGCACTCGGCAGCCAGCTCGTCCGCGATCAGCACAGCGGCGGGGGTCTCGATCATGGTGCCTACCTCGATGTTCTGGCCCATCTTCACGCCCTCGGCGGTCAGCTCTGCACGGCACTCTTCCAGAACAGCCTTGGCATCCTGCAGCTCCCGCAGGCTGGTGATCATGGGGAACATGATGCTCATGTTGCCGTAGGCAGAAGCACGCAGCAGAGCGCGCAGCTGGGTCTTGAAGAAGTCCCTGCGGGTCAGGCAGATGCGGATGGCGCGGTAGCCCAGAGCGGGGTTCTCCTCGTGATCCAGCTTCATGTAATCGACGGTCTTATCGGCACCGATGTCGCAGGTACGGACGACCACCTTGCGGGGAGCCAGACTCTCCACCACCTGCTTGTAGGCCTCGAACTGGTAGTCCTCGGTGGGGAAGTCCTTGCAGTTCAGATAGACGAACTCAGTGCGGAACAGGCCTACGCCGCCGGCATCGTTCTGCTGCACAGCACCCACATCGCTCATGCCGCCGATGTTGGCAAAGACATTGATGGTCTTGCCGTCCAACGTGGTGTTGGGCTTGCCCTTCAGCTCCTGCAGCAGGGCCTGCTTCTTCTGATCTTCCTGCTGGCGCTTCTTCAGGCTCTTGAGCAGGTCGGGGGTGGGTTCAACGTAAACGCAGGCGTTGTAGCCATCGATGACCGCCATCTTGCCGTCCCAGTCGTCCTGAATATCCTTGCACTGGATCAGGGCAGGGATGTTCATGCTGCGGGCCAGAATGGCGGTGTGGCTGTTGGAGCTGCCCTCCCGGGTGATAAAGCCCAGCAGCAGGCTCTTATCCATGCGGACGGTCTCAGACGGGGCCAGATCCTCCGCGACCAGAATGCTGGGCTCGGTGCCCTGCAGGCTGGCGTTGTCCACCCCCTGCAGGATGTCCAGAATGGCCTGTGCGATATCGATGACATCTGCACTGCGGGCCTGCAGATACGGGTCATCCATGGCGGCGAACACCGCAGCCTGATTGTTGCCTGCCGTCTTGACGGCGTACTCGGCACACTTTTTCTGGCCGTTGATGATCTCCTTGATGGCATCCACAAAGTCGTCGTCTTCCAGCATCATGGCGTGGATGTTGAACACCTCGGCGATGTCCTCGCCAGCCTCTGCCAGTGCCTTTTCATACAGCGCAGTCTGCTGCTCAATGGCCTTCTGCTGCGCTTCTTCAAAACGCGCCACTTCCGCTGCGGTATCCGCTACCTCTGCGGCAGAAATGGCAGTATCCTTTTTCTTGTAGATCTTGAGCTTGCCGATGGCGATGCCATTCAGGACGCTCTTACCGGTGCCTACCTGCATTGCACACTACTCCTTCTTCATCTGTGCCGGGGCCGCACTGCTCCGACAGTCCAAAAAAAGCCCCCGCAGCTCACCCGCGAGGGCCTTCCTCATCTTAACTGCGGAATCAGACGTTCTCGGTCAGGAACTTCTGGATGGCTGCTGCAGCAGCTTCCTCGTCGTCGCCCTCGACCTTGACGGTAACGGTCTCACCCTGCTTGACGCCCATGCCCATCAGAGCCATCAGCTTGCGCATATCGCAGCTCTTGCCGTCCTTTTCCAGGGTAGCGCTGCTGGCAAAGCCCTTGACGGTCTTGACGAGCAGGCCGGCGGGACGAGCGTGGATGCCGCATGCATCCTTAACGGTATACTGGAATTCCTTCATAATCATTTTCTCCTTACTTGATCCCGTGCGGCGCTTCTGCACTTGCACCAGACGCGGCCGAGCCGCGGCACGGTTGATACATCTATTATAAACCCTTGCCGGTAATTTTTCACCATTTCATATTGCTAATTTTTTATGCAAAATTTTGGTACAATTGAACATACAAATGTGACAAAAATGCACGCATTTCACTTTTTCTTCTGCTTGTGCGCAAATTTTAGGCAAATTGCGACCTGATTTTGCATCAAAACCCGAAGCTGTTCCCGGTCGTTTCCGGCTTTGGCAGGTCGTTCCGGTGCTTATTCCACCGGATATCCCTCGGCATCCAGCGGCAGTTCCGTATAAGGCACAGCCTGCGGCACGGCATCCGGCTCACCGGAGGTCTGCTGGGCGGTCAATTCCTCGTCATGGCGTTCGCCCCAATCGTCGCTGTAGTCCTCGCCGGAGGTCTGCTGTGCCGGTTCGCTGCCGGTCAGCTCTTCGTCGTGGCGCTCACCCCAGTCGCCCTCGTAGTCCTCGCCGGAAGTCTGCTTTGCCTCAGCTTCCGCCATGGCGGCCTGCATGTCTTTCAGGCCCACCACAACGCCGGAGGGCCGTTCCAGCAGGTAAGCTCCCACGGCCTTTTTGCGGTACACCAACAGCACGCCGTAGCGGCTGGTCTCGCCGCTGCTTGCCGCCGGGATCAGCGCCGTCCATTTTTCCACGGTCTTGCCCTTGTAGCGTGCAAGGTCCATACCGCTCTGCTGCACCACCCCGTTGAAGGCCGAAAAGCTGTCATCCCACTTGCGGGGGATCTTGACCTTGTCTGCCGTGATGGATGCGCCGTCCACATCCAGACCGTAGCCGGTGAACCATGTCTGGATGTCCTGTGCACTCTCAATTTTGTTCACCGCCGCCGAGACCGCAACGGTGCGGTTGCTGATGAACCGGCCCAGCAGAGCACTGCCCACCACCAGTGCGCAGCACATGGCACCCAGACCCAGTTTTTTCAGGCTCGTTTTGCTTAACGTGACTACAAACATATCCCCATGCCTCCCCAGCCTGTTTATTGCTCTGAGAATAATTTATTCAGAGTTCGGGCAGGTTATGACGATTTAAAATGCCCGCCGTATGATTCTTCCCGTGCAGAGCGCGGCCGTGTGGGGCAGGCCGGATGGCTTTTACAAAATTCTTCTCCGCCGGGTACGTTCTCTTTTGTGTGCCAAAAGAGAACCAGAAAGGACGGCGGTGCCCGCAGGGTATGAAAGCCCCAGTGGGGCTTTTAAGCCGCAGACCGGTTTGCAAAGCAAATGCCGCGTGTTCAGCGCGGCAAGGTCTCCGCTACTTTCGAGACGCGGAAGGCGGCGGGTTGCGGCTCCCTGCGTCTGCTTCGTGCCTTGAGTGGCACTCGCATCCTGCAGGCCGCTGCCCCAACAGCTCCTCCCTGTTTCGGCCGCTGGCCGCGGTCGTCGCCGTTGCAAACTAAGGGCTACTCGCCCTTAATAATCCCAAAGCAGTTGGGCTCCATACAAAAAATCCAAGTCGCTCCGCTAAAGGATTTTTTGTGTTGCGCCGATTTGAAGTCGCTTGCGCGACGAAACGTAAGGGCAACAGCATGTTTTCATGCTGACGTGAATGCTCCCGCAGGGAGCCAGCATCAGCAAATGCCGTTTGCCGTTACGACCCTCCCTGTGAAAAAGCAACTCCGAAACGGCCGCAGCCGTTTCGGAGTTGCAAATAAAAATACTATTTCCGCTATTTATGCTCAGAGCGAAGCGGAGAGCATTCCAAATCGTCTCTCCCGCTTTAATGCGCCTTCACAAAATCCTCCGGCGAGACTTCACCGTTCTGGCGGAGCACCTGTTTCAGCACCTGCATCACGCCGTATTCCCGGTGGGACGGTGCCAGAAACGGCACCTGCGCCCGCAGCGGTCCGCTGCCGTTCTCCATCAAAAAGCCGTACTTCGCGGTGGTGAGCATCTCGGCATCGTTGTAGGTGTCGCCAAAGGCCATCATGCTGTCGGCCGGAATGCCCAGCAGTGCACCCACCTTTGCCAGTGCTGCACCCTTGTGCACACCTGGGTTCATCACGTCCACCCAGTTTCTGCCTGCCACTGCCACCGAGAATGCACCGCCATTTCCTGTGTGGAATGCGCCGTAGATCCGGTCGAAGGCTTTCTGCGAGTCGTCGTTGGGCAGATAGACGGTAAACTTATCCGCCGCCGCTTCCACCGCAGTCAGGTCATCCACGTATTCCACCCGGGTATAAAAATTCTTGAAAACTTTATCGTATTTCTCGTCCTGCTTTTCCGCGTAGGCCGCCTGCAGTCCGCACAAAAGGCCCACGTCTCCGGCCTGCTTTGTGCTGCGGGCCAGCTGCCGCCAGCCCTCGGCAGGCATTTCGGACACAAACAGGTCTTTTCCCTTCCAGCGGGCAGCGCCGCCGTTGTCGCCAATGAGAATGATCTCCTCCAGCAGATCCGGGAACATCGTTTCCAGTGTGTACAGAGGCCGCCCGCTGGCGGCGGCAAACAAGATGCCCTGCCCGGCCAGTGCACGGATGGTCTCGGTAAACTTTGGCGGCAACTGGCTGTACTCGTCCAGAAGGGTCGCGTCCATGTCCGATGCGATCAGGCGAATGCGGTCCATTGCAGTTTCCTCACTTATCCGATGTAGCTGATGTTCACGTCCATATCGCCCTTATAGCCGGGCAGGCGTGCCGTGCAGGTGCCCTGCCACAGGGCGCAGTCGATGGGGCTGCTGGCAACACCATAATGCGCGTTCCAGATGGTATATTTTTTCAGGCTGTTCAGATTGACACGCTTGCGGTACCACAGGGTAGAGGCATACACACCGGGTTTATAGCCCTGTGCCTTGACCTCCTCACAGAAGGCGATGGCGCACTTGGTGCGGTCCTCCATACCCAGACCGTCGGCGCGGCCGGAACCATTGGAAGCGCCGGATGCTTCGGTGTCAAAGAAGATGGGGTAATCCAGCTTGCGTCCGTTCAGTACATAGGCGCAGGCAAAGGCTTCCTCCTTGGCTTCCTCCTCGGTGGTGGCCTGACTGAAGAAATACACGCCCACCTTCAGGCCCGCATTCTTCACATTGGTGAAATGCTCCTCGAACATGGGGTCCAGCACCAGCGTGCCGGAAGCACCATAGCCGCGGTAGCCGATGCGGACGATCACAAAGCTCACGCCTGCCTTTTTGATCTGTTTCCAGTCGATGTTCTTCTGATACTTGGAAACATCCACACCGAAGGTCTTGCCATTTTCCAGCACACCATCCGCATTGAAGTAATAGAGTTTATTGTCGATGCATTGGATGCCGGTCACCGGTTTGTTGGTGGTCTGGCTGTAGTAGTAGGTCTTGCCGCCGGAGGTGCGCCAGCCGGAATAGACTGGCTCCGTATCGCTCTTGCCCAGCCAGCCGAACAGGAAATTGAGCAGCCAGCTGAAAAATCCGTTCTCATCGCTCAGGTCGATGCACTGGGCCTCGGCGGCATCCATGGCACCGGCATCCAGCGCGGCACGGATCTCTTCCGGTGTCAGCACCACGCTGTTTTCCGGCGTGTGCTGGTTCGTGCTGTTCTCCTCCGCTTCGGTGGCCTGTACAGGCGGCGCTTCCGGGTCCTGTGCAGCAAGCTCCGGGGTCTCCGTCTGCAGGGTGGGCATTGCCGTTTCCTGCTGTGCAGAAACAGTCTCGGTCACTGCCGCGGTATTTTCTTCCGGCTGTGCAGCCAGTGCCAGCGGTGCGCCCATTGAAAAGGTCATTGCCAATGCCAGAACTGCCGCTGCGCACCGCGTTTTGCCGCGGGTGCCGCGGGCAGTCAGTTTATTCCAGAACGTTTTTTTCATGCTGTGCTCCAAACCTCATGCATTTTTATCGGGATGCCGCCCTTCACAAAAAGGGCGGCGTTTCATCTTCTCAATACTCTTTCAGTATACACCCGCGGGCAAGCCCCCGTCAATTGCCGCACACTGCAAAGCGCAGCTCCGAAAAGCTGCCGCCCCGGTATCAGAAAATGCTCCAAAATAGATACGTCTCAGCCCGCAAAAACATTGCACAAAGCCAAAAATTGCAGATATTTCCAGCAAAATCAGCATTTTGTCTTGTTGTCTTGACATGTGTATGGTATTATACTTGACATGCAGTTTTTGCATTGAATCCACCATCTTGAAACAGAAAGGCAGTTTCTCATGTCAAATGTGAAAGATTTCTTAAAACGCAAGGATATCGTCATCACCCCGCAGCGCTATCTCATTGAAGCGCTGGGTGCCATGGCGCAGGGCCTGTTTGCCAGCCTGCTGATCGGCACCATCATCAAGACGCTGGGCCAGCAGACCGGCCTTGACGTGCTGGTAGACCTTGGCGGTTACGCCACGGCCATGAGCGGCCCGGCCATGGCCTGCGCCATTGGCTGGGCGCTGCACTGCCCGCCGCTGGTGCTGTTCAGCCTGATCACCGTAGGCTACTCGGCCAATGCTCTGGGCGGCGCAGGCGGCCCGCTGGCCGTGCTCATCATTGCCATCGTAGCTTCCGAGCTGGGCAAGGCCGTGAGCAAGGAGACCCGCGTGGACATCCTCGTGACCCCGCTGGTGACCATTTTTTCCGGCGTGGGCCTTTCCATGCTGATCGCCGCACCCATTGGCGCTGCCGCAAGTCAGGTGGGCACCCTGATCATGTGGGCCACCGAACAGGCTCCGCTGGTCATGGGCATTCTGGTATCCGTCATTGTGGGCGTGGCGCTGACCCTGCCCATTTCCTCTGCCGCCATCTGCGCCGCGCTGGGTCTGACCGGCCTTGCCGGCGGTGCCGCCGTGGCAGGCTGCTGCGCCCAGATGATCGGCTTTGCCGTGATGAGCTACAAGGAGAACGGCGTGGGCGGTCTGGTCAGTCAGGGCCTTGGCACCAGCATGCTGCAGATGGGCAACATCGTCAAGAACCCCCGTATCTGGATCGCACCCACGCTGGCCAGTGCCATCACCGGCCCGCTGGCCACCTGCGTGTTCCACTTTGAGATGAACGGTGCCGCTGTCTCTTCCGGCATGGGCACCTGCGGTCTGGTGGGCCAGATCGGCGTGTACACCGGCTGGGTCAGCGACATTGCCGCCGGCGTCAAGACCGCCATCACCCCGATGGACTGGGCTGCCATGGTGCTGCTGTGCTTTGTTCTGCCTGCCGTGCTGAGTGTGATCTTCTGCGAGATCGAGCGCAAGCTGGGCTGGATCAAAGAGGGCGACCTGAAGCTGAACTGATTTTTAAGCGGAAAAATCTTTTTGCTTTTTGATAGAGCAAATCCCGGCAGGCTGCGGTCTGCCGGGATTTGTCTTTTCACGGTTAAACACGTGACGACGCTCTGCACAGGAAGCGTTCAAACGATTCGTTTCCCGTCCAGCACTGCCTGCGTGAGGGTGTCGCCTTCATACACCAGCTTGAGGGAGAAATAAGGCCGTTCCTCATTCAGCAGCCGGAAGAAGATTTTGTCGCCCTCCCAGATGGGCAGTTCAGCCGCCTTATCCTTCGGCACCCATTCCAGCACGCCTTCCCTGCAGGCATCGCCCTGCACCATCTCGCCCGTCCATTCATCAGCGGTGTACAGGTGGATGAACTCGGTCATGTTGCCCCAAATAAAGGTCAGCAGACCCCGGGCGCGGAAGCGCTTCAGCGTCAGGCCGGTCTCCTCCTTCACTTCCCGCAGCAGGCAGTCCTCCGGGCTTTCAAACCGCTCAAACTTTCCGCCTACACCGATCCATTTGTCGTGGTTGTAGTCGTCCTGCTTTTTGATACGGTGCAGCATCAGGTAGGCATCGTCCCGTTCCAGATAGCACAGCGTGGTGCTGAAAATGGGAAATTCCGGGTTCATGAAGGCTCCTAGATTCATTGAGTTCTCCTTTTGATCTTGTTTTTGTGGAAAATGCCGTTTTTCGCTGCGGCCCCTCCCGTGAAAAAACACCCCC
>NZ_FMFG01000025.1:13483-35125 GCF_900066275.1 uncultured Faecalibacterium sp.
GGGGGGTGCAAACCAAAAATAACTTTTTCCTCTGAATATGCCAGAGCAACGCGGCGGCAATTTAAAATCATTGCCCCTTCCGGCTTGCTCTTCCCTTGCCCGCATTGTTCAGCTTGCGCACAAGGTCGTTCTGATGCTTGCGCTGGCTGGGCGTGGGCTGCGGGTCTTTGGCCTCCTCAGCGCGGCGGCCGCTCTGGGCGGTGTCCGGATCGATGCGTTCCAGCGTCCACTCCTGATTGCCGCCGGCCACAAAGTTCCAGATCTGGGCCTGTGCGCCGTTGGAGGTGTTCATACCCACAAGGTCGATGTATTTATCCGCCAGCACATTGCGGATGCGGGTGCGCCCGCTGCGGGTGGGCTCCAGCGCCCAGCACTGACTCAGCCCGCTGGTGCGGTCCCACTGGTGCAGCCATGTGCCCTCCACCACACCGCCAAGGGCCAGATCCATCATCTTGCCGGTAAAGCGGTTGCAGATGCGCCAGCGGCCCTCGCCTGCATCCACGAACTGCCACTGCTGCCACGGATGGCCTGCATAGCTCCACAGCTGGATGGCCGCGCCGTTCTCGGTGTTGAAGTTCTTTACTTCCAGTACCTTTCCATTGGGGGCTTTGATGATATAAAATTCATTTTCCAGAATGACTGCCTGCGATGCCTTTGCCATAGAGCACGACTCCTTTCCAGTTTGGTAGCCCTATTATAGCGTATTTGTCCTTTGGCAGCAAGAATGCTTTTCCATAATCTTTTTACGTTTTATTGTGCATTTTGACATGATTCCCGCAACGATAACGTTTACGTGCAACAAAAGCGTTTCCTGCTGGTTTCTCTTTGCACTCCGGCCTTTGTTGTGATACAATAAAGGCACATGTTTTAAGGGAGGGAATTGCTATGACCAACGAAACCTTGGAAACCATTAAAAGCCGCCGCAGCTGCCGTGCCTATAAGCCGGAGCAGATCACAAACGAAGAACTGGATGCCGTGCTGGAAGCCGGCACCTACGCCGCCAGCGCCATGGGCCGCCAGAGCGCAAAGATCGTGGTCGTGCAGGACGCTGCCGCTCGCGCCCAGCTCACCCGCATGAACGCCGCTGTCATGGGCAAGGACACCGACCCCATGTACGGCGCTCCCACCATTCTGGTGGTGCTGGCCGATGCTCACGCCGCAAATGCCGTACCCGACGGCAGCCTTGTCATGGGCAACCTGATGCTGGCTGCAGCTTCGCTGGGGCTGGGCAGCTGCTGGATCAACCGCGCAAAGGAAGAGTTTGAATCCGACGAGGGCAAGGCCCTGCTCCGGCAGTGGGGCATCGAGGGCGATTGGGTCGGCGTCGGCCACTGCATTCTGGGCTATCCTGCTGCAGACCCCAAGCCCGCCGCCCCCCGCAAGCCGGATTATATCGTAAAAGTATAAGGAGAACTATGAAGCCTGATTACAAGCTGGTCGCCAAGGCCAAATACATCCACGCCACCGCCGACCTTGCCAGTGAACTCTGGCATGAGGTGTACAAGCGCTATTACCCCGCAAAGCAGCTGGACACCCTTGTGGAAGAGCTGCAGAGCGCCGATGCCATTGAGGAGGACATCGACAACGATGTGAACTACTTCCTCGTGGTTCTGGGCGGCAAGACCATCGGCTACTTTGCGTGGAAGATGGAGAACACCGCCCTGCATCTGATGCACCTGTACCTCAGGCCCGAATACCGCGGCAAGGCACTGGGCCGGGACATCGTGCTCTCCTGCGAGCGGCTGGCCCGCGGCGAGGGCAAGGGCCGTGTGTGGTGCACCGTGCACGCCAAGGCCCTGCCGGTGCAGCAGTTCTTCAAGGCCCTGCGCTACCGCAATTTAAAGCCCGCCGAGCAGGAAAACGGCACCGTCCCCCGGGACGAAGTGGTGTTTGAGCACACGCTGGGCTAAAAAGCCGCAAATGCTATTGAAATTTCTCCCCGTTTGTACTACACTGGTGTAGTGTAATAAAGTGTCTGCCTGTGGGCGGCATCTGCAAAAAAGGAGAACAACATGGCAAAAGATCATCCTACCGGCCAGTCCGGTCTGTATCAGGCATTTTTGCAGCTCAAGACCCCGGAACAGTGCTACCGTTTTTTACAGGATGTGTGCAGCTATTCCGAGCTGAGCGCAATGGAGCAGCGCTACAACATTGCCGAAATGCTGGTGGACAAGCGCATCTACACCGAGATCATGGATAAGACCGGTGCATCCAGCGCCATCATCAGCCGGGTAAGCCGGGTGCTGAGTGCCAACGACAGCGTGTTACGCGCCTTGCTGGAAGCGGAAAAAGCTGCCGACGATCAAAACTGAACTTCCACACAAACCATGCCGCGTGCCGCCCGTGCGGTATGCGGCTTTTATCATTCAACCGGGAAGGCAGAAGTCCCCACGCCAGCGGGGTACTTCTATCGTTTTTCCTCATGCGGCGCAGATGTGCCGTCTTCATCAGAAATCAGGGAGGTTTGATTTTCATGAGCAAAGCTGTTGTATTTTTTGCCGAGGGCACCGAGGAATGTGAAGCCCTGCTGGTGGTCGATCTGCTGCGCCGCGCCAAGGTGGAGGTGACCGTGGCCAGCGCATCCGGCAGCCGCGAGATCGTGAGCAGCCACAAGGTGCATATCACCGCCGACGCACTGGCCGAAGAGGTGGATTATTCGGATGTGGACATGGTGGTGCTGCCCGGCGGCATCCCCGGCACCCCGAACCTTGCCGCCAACAAGACCGTTACCGACACCTGCGTTTCCTTTGCAAAGAGCGGCAAAAAGGTAGCTGCCATCTGCGCAGCACCCAGCGTGCTGGCATCTCTCGGCCTGCTGGAGGGCAGAAAAGCCACGGCGCACGCCGGTTTCCAAGACAAATTGGCCGGTGCCGAGGTGCTGGATACCGAAGTGGTAGTGGACGGCAATATCACCACCAGCTACGGTCTGGGCGGTGCCATCCCCTTTGCGCTGGAGCTGGTGCGCCAGCTGGCCGGGCAGGCTGAGGCCGACCGCATCCAGAACGCCATCGCTTACCGCCACTGAGGGAGGGAGTCAGTATGCGTTTTGTCACCTGCCGCCTGCCGGACGGCGTGGAAGATCCGGCCATTCTTTCTGCCGACGGCACACAGATCTGGCCGTTGAGCTGGCTGGGCCTTTCCTATGAAACCTTGTCCGATGCCATCCCCTTTCTGACCCCGCAGGTGCGGGCCGGCCTGCAGCTTGCCATTGCGGGCATCCCAGCCCTGCCCGTGGATGCCGTGCAGCTGCAAAGCCCTATTCCCTGCCCGGCGCAGGATGTGGTGTGCCTTGGCATCAACTACATGGCCCACTCGGACGAAGCGGAGAAATACTCTGCCGATGCCTTTGCAACCAAACATCAGGATGCCATTTATTTTTCCAAGCGCGTTTCCCGCGCTGTGCCGGACGGCGGCTTTATTGAAGCTCACACTGACCTTGTGCAGAAGCTGGACTACGAATGCGAGCTGGCTGTGATTCTGGGCAAAGATGCCAGGGATGTGCCCGCCGGGCAGACAAAAGACTATGTGTTCGGCTACACCATCCTGAACGACGTTTCCGCCCGCGATGTGCAGACCGCCCACAAGCAGTGGTATTTCGGCAAAAGTCTGGACGGCTTCACGCCCATCGGCCCCTGCATCGTTACCGCAGACGAATTCGACACCTACCCGCCCAAGCTCGGCATCCGCAGCTTTGTCAACGGCGAAAAGCGGCAGGACTCGAACACCGGCCTGCAGATCTTTGATATCGACCACGTGATCCACGAGCTGACTCAGGGCATGACCCTGAAGGCCGGCACCATCATTGCCACCGGCACCCCGGCAGGCGTGGGCATGGGCATGGACCCGCCGCAGTTTCTGAAGCCCGGCGACACGGTGCGCTGTGAGATCGACGGCATTGGCAGCCTGACCAACACCGTGCGGTGAGCACTGGCAATTGTGCCAAACATCCACTGCATTTTCCGTCTGTTTGCATGAAAATCCGCAGCGGCACTGCTCTTTTGCGGGTAGGTGTGGTATACTGGAACACGCGAAATACTGCGGCCGCTGGCCGTCAAAAAGGGGTAAATGAAACATGAAAGAATACGCATTCGGCATCGATCTGGGCGGCACCACCGCTAAGATCGGCCTGTTCAAGACCACCGGCGAACTGCTGGAAAAGTGGGAAGTTCCCACCGACACCTCCAACGCCGGTGAGCACATTCTGAAAAATCTGGCCGCTGCCGTGCAGGGCAAGATGCAGGAAAAAGGCCTTGCCGCTGAGCAGGTAGAGGGCGTGGGCGTAGGCGTGCCCGGCCCTGTGCTGGACAGCCGCATCGTGCCCATCATCTGTGCAAACCTCGGCGGCTGGGGCAAGCATAATGTGGCCGAAGAGCTTGGCGATATGCTGGGCGGCATCAAGGTTCTGGTGGGCAACGATGCCAACGTGGCCGCTCTGGGCGAGATCTGGATGGGTGCCGCCAAGGGCTGCCGCAGCGCGGTCATGGTCACGCTGGGCACCGGCGTGGGCGGTGGTGTCATCGTCAACGGCAAGGTCATCGATGGCACCCACGGTGCCGGCGGCGAGATCGGCCACATCACGGTGGACCGCCACGAGACCGCTGCCTGCGGCTGCGGCAAGCACGGATGTCTGGAGCAGTATTCCAGTGCCACCGGCGTTGTGCGCTGCATGAAGAAGCTGCTGGACGAGAACCCGGATACCCCCTGCACCCTGCGCGGCGCCGACTTTGCCGCCAAGGACGTGTTTGATGCCGCCCGCAATGGCGACGCCCTTGCCGCCCGCGAGGTGGACGAGATGACCGACACGCTGGGCATGGCGCTGGCCAATGTGGCCAACACCGTGGACCCGGAAATGTTCATGATCGGCGGTGGCGTGTCCCGTGCCGGTGATGTGCTGTTTGCCCCGCTGCGGGAGCATTTCAAGGTCTATGCCTTCAAGTCCTGCCGTGAGACCCCCATCGTGCCCGCCATCCTTGGCAACGATGCCGGTATCTATGGTTCTGTGCGCCTGATCGTGGGCGAATAATTCAGCGGTATTTTTTCAGAAACTTAAAAACCCGGAAACGACGGTCGTTTCCGGGTTTTTCTTTGTACGTTCAATAAAATTTACAGCGTATCTTCCCCCGGCAGCTGATTCCACAGGCGGTAGTAGACGCCCTGCTTTGCCAGCAGCTGGTCGTGGGTGCCGGATTCCACGATGCCCTCTTCGCCCAGCACAAGGATGCGGTCGTAGTCCTTGATGGTGGTCAGGCGGTGGGCGATGGTCAGGGTGGTGCGGCCATGGGCCAGCTTTTCAAGGCTCTGGCCCACCAGGATCTCGCTTTCGTTGTCCAGTGCGCTGGTGGCCTCGTCCAGAATGAGGATGGGCGGGTTCTTCAGGAACACCCGTGCAATGGCGATGCGCTGCTTCTGCCCGCCGGAGAGCTTGACGCCGCGCTCACCCACGTAGGTATCAAAGCCATCCTTCAGGGCCAGAATGAACTTTTCCGCCCCGGCCAGACGCGCCGCTTCCATGATCTCTTCGCGGGTGGCGCCGGGCTTGCCGTAGGCGATGTTCTGGGCCACCGTGCCGCTGAACAGATACACGTCCTGCTGCACGATGCCGATATCCTGCCGCAGGCTTTTCAGGGTGACATGGCGGATATCCTGTCCGTCGATCAGGATGCGGCCGCTGGTCACTTCGTAGAAGCGTGGGATGAGGTTGCACAGGGTGGTCTTGCCGCCGCCCGAGGGGCCGACCAGCGCCAGCCGTTCACCCGGCCGGATATCCAGACTGACGTTATGCAGCACCTTGTTGTGGTCGTCCGGGTACTCAAAGCTGACGTTTTCAAACCGGATGTCACCGGGGCCGGGCTGCAGCGGTACCGCATCCGGGACATCGCCGATGGTCACAGGGGTGTCCATGATCTCGGCAAAGCGCTCGATGCCGGTCATGCCGCGCTGGAACTGCTCGGCAAACTCCACGATGCGGCGGATAGTGGCAATAAGGGTGGTGACGTACAGCATATAGGCCACCATGTCACCGGCGGTGATCCTGCCGTACACCAGCGAGAGGCCGCCTGCCAGAATGACCACCAGATACATCAGGCCGTCGAACAGGCGGGTGGAGGTGTTGAAGGCACCCATGGCGTAGTAGCCGAGGGTCTTGATCTGCTCAAAATCCCTGTTGCCCTTTGCAAACTTCTCGCGTTCCTCATCCTCGGCGGCAAAGGCCTTCACGACACCCTGCCCCAGCAGGCTGTCCTCGATGGTGGAGTTCAGCTCGCCGATCTGCACGCGCTGCTGGCGGAACCGCGCCCGCAGCCGTCCGTTCAGGTAAACGGACACCACGCCCATCAGCGGCACGCAGGCGAACACCGCCAGCGTCAGCGGCACACTGGCCCGGCACAGGATAATAAAGGACACCACGATCTTGATGGCCGCAATGAAAAATTCCTCCGGGCAGTGGTGGGCGAACTCGGTCACATCGAACAGGTCGTTGGTGATGCGGCCCATGATGGTGCCCACCTTGGTGTTGTTGTAGTAGGTGTGGTCCAGCTTGAGCAGGTGGTCAAAGGCATCGCGGCGCATATCCGTCTCGATGTGCACGCCCATGATATGACCGATGCTGGACATGTAATAGCTGGCTGCACCGTCGATGATGCGCAGCACAAAATAGAGTGCTGCCAGCCGCAGCACGATGCCCGCCGTCAGAGTGATGCCCACGCCCATGGCGGCGTTGGTGATAGTGCTCATGATCTTAGGCAGCACGATGTCACACAGGGTGGTCAGCGCCGCACAGAACAGGTCCAGAAACAGGGTCATTTTGTACTTTGCCAGATAGGGCAGAAAACGCCGGATCAGCGCACCGCTGCCTGCGTGGTGCGCCCCGGGGTCGTTGATTTTGGTTTTTGACATGGTTCCTCCTGTTGTAAAACCCTCTCAGGCTCACTTCGTTCGCCAGCTCCCCCGAGAGGGGGAGCCTTTGCATCTTTCGGGAAGCTGTACAAAACCTCCCCCTTTCGGGGGAGGTGGCATTGCGCAGCAATGACGGAGAGGGTTCGTTCTCTTACTTTTTACTGTAATCCCGCTCGCCGTAGATGGCGGTGCCGATGCGCACAAGGGTGGCACCCTCCCGGATGGCGTTTTCAAAGTCGCCGCTCATGCCCATGGAGAGGGTCTCCATGGACACGTTGGAATAGCCGCGCTCTCCAGCCTGCACAAACAGCTTGTACACCTCGGCCAGATAGCGGCGGTTGCGGGTATCGTCGTCGTTCACGGGCGGAATGGCCATCAGCCCCTTGACCCGGATGTGCTCCTGTGCGGCAGCAGCATCCAGCAGCGGCCAGAGCGCTTCCGGTGCCACGCCGGTCTTGCTCTCCTCCCCGCCGATGTTCACCTCCAGCAGCACGTCCTGCACGATGCCGGCCTTGGCTGCTTCCTTCTCGATGGCGTTCAGCAGATGCTCACTGTCCACGCTTTGGATGAGGCTGGCACGGCCCAGCACTTTTTTAATTTTGTTCGTCTGCAGATGGCCGATAAAGTGGCTGGGCTTGCCGCAGTAAGCACCTGCGTCAAAGTTTGCGCACAGCTCCTGCACATGGTTCTCACCGAACACATCAATGGGCAGGGCTGCGCTTTCAGCCACGGTCTGTGCCGTGCGGGTCTTGCAGGCGGCGCACAGCTGCACCGCCGCCGGGTCGCGGCCTGCCTCGCGGGCGGCTGCCGCCATTTTCTCCCGGATCTCTGCCACGGCTTCCTTCATCTGTTCCAGATTTTTTTCTGCCATGCTGCTCAGTCCTCCTCGGTATACTTGGCGCGTTCGCCGCCGATGAGCTTCGGGCGGGTGCGGGCGCACAGAATGTTCGCTTCACCAATTTTGGAAAGGCTCAGCCGCACCGGCACCGCCACCCGCTTCAGGTGCATCCCGATCAGGGTGCCGCCGATATCAATGCCTGCATGGGCACGGATCTCTTCCACGGCCACCGGCTCCCGGAACTTCTTCCAGCAGGTAGTGGCCCAGCTGCCGCCTGCGTGGGGGCGCGGCACCACGCACACCTCTTCCCAGCCGTATTTTTCGGCGGCTTCGCGCTCGATGATAATAGCGCGGTTCAGATGCTCACAGCACTGCGCAGCCAGCCAGATGCCGTTTTCGGCCAGCACTGGGGCAACGCCCGCGTACACGGCCTGCGCGGCTTCCAGACTGGAATCCTTGCCAATGTGCCCGCCCACGATCTCGCTGGACGAGCAGCCCACCACGAACACATCGCCCTTTTTCAGCTTTGCTTCGGCCAGCAGTTCGGTCACTGCCTGCCGGGCCTGCATCTCGATCTGTTTTTTGAATTCTTCTGTCATAAAAAACACCTCGGTTTTTATCAAAAATCAAAGATTTGCACTGCGCACCTTTTCGCTGCCTGCAAGGCCGAGATACAGCCTGCTCTCCACCGGGCACAGAGCTGTCACACCGCCTGCACCCTTGCTGGAGACCGTCCGCTTCCAGCTGCCGTCTGCCGTATCTACAGCTTCCGCGCAGGGCGCATCGGCAGGCAGGCTGAACAGCTTTTCCTGTAGATTCCGGCCTGCACGCAGGGCAATGCCCCGCAGCAGGGTGCTGTCGGCGTTCTTTTCCAGCCAGCTGCTGCGCGCCCACCGGTAGCCGATGTACAGGGTGCCGTCTGCATCCATAGCAAGCGCACCGGGATACCCCGGCAGGCCGGAAACAAAGCTCTGGCAGTTTTTACCGCCCGCCGTCAGGTCGCGGGCATCGGCGGCAGCACTCCACACACAGCGGTTCCCAAGGTCAGCCACGAACAGCGTGCTGCCGTCCCGGCTCAGGGCCAGCCCGGAAGCACCGGCCACACCGCCCAGCACTTTCTGCACCGTGCGTGCTGCCGGGTCGTATACATACACGCAGCCCGTGCCGGTGTGGGCCAGCAGTTCGGTGCGCAGAGTGCTCTCCAGCCCGTCCGCGGCACTGGCACTGGCAGCAACCGCAAAGTAGATCCTGCCGTCCGGCGCGGCTTCCACCGCTGAGACAGCCCCCAGCGGTGCACCGTCGATCTGGGTCACTACCTGCTCCACCGCCGTGCCCCAGCTGTCGTGGGCGGCGCGGCACAGGCTGCCGCCGCCGGGCGTGAGGATGCTCAGCCACAGGTCCCCGCTGCCGTCAAAGGCAAAACCGGTCAGCTCACCGTCCACGGAAAGGATGGCCGCATCGTGTCCGCCGTCGGTGCGCACAAGGTCGCTCGTGCGCTTTTTTAAGGCTGCGCCGTCGTATGCTGCGGCATACACAAGGCCGTCCTGTGTGCGGATGCAGTCCACACCCTGATATTCGCCCAGATCCAGCGTTCCCTTATGATCGGCGGCAAGGGCCGTCTGTGCTGCACCGGTGTCCTGCCGGACAGGAGGGGCATCGTACGCCTGCGGCGGCGTATCGATGGGCCGGAACACCAGTGCATACACCAGCGCCAGCAGGATGCACACGCCAAACACCGTGCTGGCCGTGCGGAACCGCTTGAGCAGCGCGTCCCGCTCCACCGCCATCTGGGCCGCATACTCGGCACGGCGGCGGGCGGCGCGGGCATTGGCGCGGTTTGCCCGGCGCATCCAGCGATCCACGAACAATGCCACCTGCGGCCCGATGGTGAGCGACGCAATGGCAAGGATGAGCAGAAATTCAACAAGTCCGATCCTCATAGGGCTTTTTCCTTTATCTTCAGAGCTTTTTCAGGGGGGATATCCCCTTATCGTTTCAGTATAGCATCTGTGGCGCGGCAGTTCAAGCACCCAACTCTGTCTCCCGGCTTTTGCCGTCGCCTGCCGCCTTTTTCTCCATCTTTCCTGCCAAAGCCTTTTTTGCCGTGCTGAAATATGCTATACTGATTATAAATATGGCATTCTGCACCGGAATGCCGCGTGTCAGTGTAAAAGAGGATAACATGGAAGCATTCAAATATCATGTGCAGCCGGGCCGCTACCGGCATTTCAAGGGCAACGAATACGAAGTGCTGGGCATGGCCCGCCACAGCGAGACCGAAGAGGAAATGGTGGTGTACCGCGCCCTGTACGGGGAACGTGGGCTTTGGGTGCGTCCTGCCGCCATGTGGTGCGAGACCGTGGAGCGGGACGGCAAAGTGCAGCCGCGCTTTGTGCGCATTGAGGAGTGAACCGGCAGTTTTTGCCGATGGGATAAAACGGAGGGTGATACTTTTGTACAGTGAACAAAAACAGGCGCTTGCCGCCGAACTGAGCTTCAAGCATCCGGCAGTGCTGGCTGTCAGCGGTTCCGCAGGCAGCGGCAAGACCGCTCTGCTGGCCGCGCTGCTGCCGGTGCTCAAGAGCCGCGGGCTGAAGGTGGGCGTGATCCGCGAGGCTGACGATCTGCGCCTGCCCGCCGAGACCGACCGCCTGCATGAGGCCGGTGCCGAGGGTGTGGCCGTGTTTACTGCCGGGCGCTATCTGCTTACCGAGCAGTTCCGCCTGAACGAGCAGGACCTGCTGGCTTTGTTCGAGCGCCACGGCTACGACCTTGTACTGCTGGAAGGCTTTGGCGACAGCGGCTGGGCCAAGATCGAGGTGGTGCGCAGCTCGGTCAGCCCGGTGGGCACCGCGTTCCAGCCCATGGCCATCGTGGGCGATGTGCCGGGCGCTGATTTTGCACTGGACGATCCTGCTGCTCTGGCAGACTGGATCGAGAACCAGATGCCGTCCCTGTAACGGAGGTTCTGCATGAAACTCATCCGTACCGAAGACGCTGTCGGGCAGGTGCTCTGCCACGACATTACACAGATCATTCCCGGCCAGTTCAAGGGAGCACGCTTCCGCAAAGGGCACATCGTCCAGCCGGAGGATATCCCCGTGTTGCTTTCCATTGGCAAAGAAAATCTCTATGTCTGGGAGAAGCGCCCCGGCATCCTGCACGAGGACGAAGCCGCTGCCCTTTTGTACAAGGCAGCGGCGGGCCGCAACATCCACGGCACTGAGCCGAAGGAAGGCAAGATCGAACTGGTTGCCGACTGCGACGGTCTTTTGAAGATCGACCGCGCCGCCCTGCTGGCCGTGAACCGCACACCCCAAATGATGATCGCTGCCATCCACGGCGACCTGCCCGTGAAAAAGGGCCAGAAGCTGGCCGGCACCCGCATCATCCCGCTGGTGATCGAGCAGGAGAAGATGGATGCCATGCAGGCTGCGGCAGGCAGCGAACCCATCCTGAACGTGCTGCCTTTCCACCCGAAAAAGTTTGCGGTCATCACCACCGGCAGCGAGGTGTTCAAGGGACGCATCGAGGACAAATTCACCCCCATTCTGGTGGGCAAGCTGGCCGAATACGGCTGCGAGATGACCTATCACAAAACCTGCGACGATGACCCCGCCGGGATCACCGCCGCCATTCTGGAAGCAAAGGCCGCAGGCTGCGAGCTGATCTTTACCACCGGCGGCATGAGCGTAGACCCCGACGACCGCACGCCGCTTGCCATCAAGAACACCGGTGCCGAGATCATCACCTATGGCGCACCGGTGTTGCCGGGTGCCATGTTCCTTGTGAGCTATCTGGACGGTGTGCCGGTGTGCGGCCTGCCCGGCTGCGTGATGTACGCCAAGCGCACCATTTTTGACCTGCTGCTGCCGCGCCTGCTGGCCGACGACCCCATCACTGCCGAGGACATTGCCCGGCTGGGCGAGGGCGGGCTGTGCTTAGGCTGCGCCGAATGCCACTGGCCCAACTGCGGCTTCGGGCATTGCTGAAACCCTCTCAGTCAAAGCCTTACGGCTTTGCCAGCTCTCCCAAAGGGGAGAGCTTTATCAAGGTAAAAATTATGAGCGAAACAAAACTTTCTCATTTTGATGCGTCCGGCAGCGCCGTGATGGTGGATGTGAGCGAAAAGCCCGTCACTGCACGGCAGGCTGTGGCCCGCGGCATCATCACTATGAATGCGGCAGCCTTTGCCGCTGTTCGGGACGGCACCGCCCAGAAGGGCGACGTGCTTGGCGTGGCCCGCATTGCAGGCATCATGGCGGCCAAGCGCACCAGCGAGCTGATTCCCCTGTGCCATCCGCTGCCGCTGAGCAAGCTGACTGTGGATTTTCACCTTCTGCCCGAACAGCAGGCCGTAGAGGCCGTGTGCACCGCCAGGACCATCGGCGTGACCGGCGTGGAAATGGAAGCTCTGACCGGCGTTTCTGCCGCGCTGCTCACCATCTACGATATGTGCAAGGCCGTGGATAAGGGCATGGAGCTGGGCGAGATCCACTTGGTCGAGAAGACCGGCGGCAAGAGCGGGCACTATGTGCGGGCCGAGGGCGGCTATGTTTGATGCATACGGCCGCAATATCCACTATCTGCGCCTTTCGGTCACCGACCTGTGCAACCTGCGCTGCCGCTACTGTATGCCGGACGGCGTGCCAAAGCTGGCTCACGAAGATATTCTGACCTATGAGGAATTTCTGCGGCTGGCTGCGCTGTTCGCCCAGTGCGGCATCGACACGGTGCGCATCACCGGCGGTGAACCGCTGGTGCGCCGGGGCGTGGAACAACTGACGGCGGGCCTGAAAGCCATTTCCGGCATCCGCCGCGTTGCCCTTACCACCAACGGCGTGCTGCTGGCCCAGAAGCTGCCCGCCCTGCTGGCGGCGGGCCTTGACAGCGTGAACATCAGCCTTGACACCTTGCACCCGGAGACCTTCCGGCGCATCACCGGCAAAGACGAGCTTGCCGCCGTGCAAAACAGCATCCGGGCGGCCCTTGCCAGCGGCATACCGGTCAAGCTGAACTGTGTGCCGCAGCCCGGCGTGAACGAGGGCGAGCTGGAAAGCCTTGCTGCCTTCGCACAGGAGCATCCGCTGCAGGTGCGCTTTATTGAGATGATGCCCATTGGCTTTGGTGCCGGGCTGCCCTGCCTTTCCGGCCCGGAACTGCTGGAGCGCTTTTACCGCCGCTGGCCGCAGCTGCAGCCGGTGACCGGTGCGGCCTTTGGCGATGGGCCGGCGGTGTATTATTCTGCGCCCGGCTGGCGTGGCAGCATCGGGTTGATCGCTGCCGTGCACGGCAAATTCTGCGCTTCCTGCAACCGGGTGCGGCTGACAAGTCAGGGCTTTCTGCGTCCGTGCCTTGCCAGTGAATCCGGCACCGACCTGCGCGCTCTGCTGCGCAGCGGCGCGGACGACGCGGCCCTTTTGCAGGCCATTCAAAACACGATTCTGGCAAAACCCCGGGAACATCACTTCGGCCAAGGCTCCATGCCCGCCACACGAGGGATGTACCGGATCGGAGGATAACACAAATTTATGGGTAAAATTCTGGCTATCTGCACAAGCCCCCGGCGCGGCACCTTGAAAACGCCGGTGCCGTCCGCTGTTCTCACCCCGGAGTGGGGTATTGTGGGCGATGCCCACGGCGGCAGCTGGCACCGGCAGGTCAGCCTGCTGAGCGCGGAAAAGATTGAAGCTTTCCGTCAAAAGCTCTGGGTGGACTACGGTGCCTTTGGCGAAAATCTGGTGGTGGAAGGGTTCGATCTTGCCACCCTGCCGGTGCCCAGCTTTTTTGCCATTGGGGATGCCGTGCTGGAAATGACCCAGATCGGCAAGGAGTGCCACAGCGACTGCGCCATCCGCCGGCAGACCGGCGACTGCATCATGCCGCGGGAGGGCGTGTTCGCACGGGTGGTAAAAGGCGGCACCATCCACACCGGCGACGAGATGAAGCTGCTGCCCACCCCGGCAGACCTGCCCCTGCGCGCGGCAGTGATCACCCTTTCCGATAAGGGCAGCCGCGGCGAACGGGAGGACAAAAGCGGCCCGCTCATTGTGGAAATGCTCACCGCCACAGGCTACAAGGTGGAGGAAGCGCTGCTTCTGCCGGACGATGCCGCCCAGCTCAAAACCCAGCTGCTGCGCCTTGCGGATGCCCGTCAGGTGAACCTGATCCTCACCACCGGCGGCACCGGCTTTGCACCCCGGGATATCACCCCGGAGGTGACTTTGAGCGTAGCCGAACGCAACGCGCCCGGCATTGCCGAGGCCATGCGGTACCATAGCCTTACCATCACACCGCGCGGGATGCTGAGCCGTGCCGCCAGTGTGCTGCGCGGCAAGACCCTGATCGTGAACCTGCCGGGCAGCCCTAAGGCCGTAAAAGAAAACCTCGAGTACATCCTGCCAAGCCTTGCGCACGGCATCCGCCTTGCCGCCGGGCTGGACGGCGAATGTGCCCGGAAGTAAAAAAGTATCCCGGTGGGCGGCACCGCATCCTGTACCGTATCAAATGCAAAGATTCATTTTAAAAACAGGAGCGCTTATCATGAACAACATTAAAATTTCCCGCCGCAGCTTTCTGGCTGCTGCCGGTATCGCCGGTGCCACGGCGGCCCTGACCGCCTGCGGCTCCTCCGCTTCCAGCACTGCATCTTCCGTGGCAGGCTCTGCCGCTGCTTCTTCTGAAGCTACCGGTGGATTCATGGAGCTGATCGTGTTTGCCGCCGCATCCCTCACCGAGACCCTCACCGCCATCGGCGAGATCTACTCTGCCGAGAACCCCGGCGTGACCTTCAGCTTCAACTTCGACTCCTCCGGCACCCTCAAGACCCAGATCCAGGAAGGCGCGGACTGCGACCTGTTCATCTCCGCCGGTCAGAAGCAGATGAACCAGCTGGACAGCACCGCTTCCGCCGATGTGAACACCGAAGGACTGGACTTCGTGGACAGCGATTCCCGCGTGGACCTGCTGGAGAACAAGGTCGTTCTGTGCGTGCCCGAGAATGGCGATAAGGGCATCGACAGCTTCGATTCTCTGGCCGAGCACCTCAAGGCCGGGGACATTCTGTTCTGCATGGGCAACAGCGATGTGCCCGTGGGCCAGTACACCCAGAAGATCCTTGCCTACTACGCTCTGGACGAGGAAGCACTGGCCGCAGCCGGTGTCATCACCTACGGCTCCAACGTCAAGGAGGTCACCACCCAGATCACCGAAGCCAGCGTGGATGCCGGTGTCGTGTACTGCACCGATGCCTACAGCGCAGGCCTGACCCCCGTGGATGAGGCCACCAAGGAGATGTGCGGTCAGGTGATCTATCCTGCCGCCGTGCTGAAGGCCGCCCCCAACGCCGATGCTGCCAGGGAGTTTCTGGCCTATCTGCAGACCGACCGCGCCGCGACCGTGTTCGAGAGCGTGGGCTTCACCGCACTGTAAATCCGTTGTTTTTCAGAGCTTCCCCTCCGGGGGAAGCCTTTTTATTCGGAGGTATCATTTATGGACTGGTATCCCCTTTGGAACAGCCTGCGCATCGCCCTCGTCAGCTGCGCGGCGGTGTTCTTCCTTGGCATTTTTGCCGCCTACTATATTGCCAAGCTGCCGCGCACTGTCAAAGGCGCGCTGGACGTGGTGCTCACCCTGCCCATGGTGCTGCCGCCCACGGTGGTGGGCTATTTTCTACTGCTTTTGTTCGGCGCAAAGCGGCCGCTGGGTGCCTTTTTCATGGAGCATTTCGGCGTGAAGCTGGTCATGAACTGGTACAGTGCCATCTTTGCATCCATCGTGGTGGCCTTTCCGCTGATGTACCGCACGGCGCGCGGCGCGTTTGAAAGCTTTGACGAAACGCTGGCATGGTCGGCGCAAACGCTGGGCCAGTCGGACGTGTGGATCTTCTGGCGGGTGCGGATGCCCTGCTGCCGTCAGGGCATTCTGGCCGGCACGGTGCTGGCCTTTGCCCGCGCGCTGGGCGAGTACGGTGCCACCAGCATGATCGCAGGCTACACCCCCGGCAAGACCGCCACCATTGCCACCACCGTGTACCAGCTGTGGCGCACCAACGACGAAGCCGGTGCCATGCGCTGGGTGCTGGTGGATATCGTGATCTCGGCAGTGGTGCTGCTGGCCGTGAATCTGCTGGAGAAAAAACAGAAAGCAGGTGGCCGCGCATGAGTCTTGAAGTGAACATTACCAAAAAGCTGGATGGCTTTATCCTTCACGCCAACTTTGCCGCGCGCAGCACCGCCACAGCCATTCTGGGCGCATCCGGCTGCGGCAAAAGCATGACCCTGCGCTGCATTGCCGGTATCGTAAAGCCGGATGCGGGCCGCATCGTACTGGACGGCCGGGTGCTGTTTGACAGCGCCCAGCACATCGACCTGCCGCCGCAGCAGCGCGGCGTGGGCCTGCTGTTCCAGAACTACGCACTGTTCCCCAACATGACCGTGGAGCAGAACGTGCTCTGCGGCCTGAAAGCCGAAAAAGACAAGGCCGCCCGCAAGGCCCGCTGCGCCGAAATGCTGCAGGCCATGCGGCTGGAATCCCTTGCCAAGCGCTACCCGGCCCAGCTTTCCGGCGGACAGCAGCAGCGCACCGCGCTGGCACGCATCCTTGTGGGCAGGCCCAAAATTCTGATGCTGGACGAGCCGTTCAGTGCGCTGGACAGCTACCTGCGCGAGGAAGTGGAGGGCGAAGTGGGCAGCCTGCTGGCCGGGTTTGGCGGCACGGCGCTGCTGGTCACCCACAACCGTGACGAAGCCTACCGCCTGTGCCGGGATATGATCGTGATGGATGGCGGGCAGGTGCTGCGCACCGGCGGCACCAAAGAGGTGTTTGCAGACCCGCAGAGCACCACCGCTGCACGGCTGACCGGCTGCAAGAACATTCTGTCCTGCACCCGCGTGGATGCCCACACCGTGCGCCTGACTGGCTGGGATGCGCCCCTTCACCTTGCCGCCGAGGTGCCGGAAACCTGCACCGCCGTGGGCATCCGCGCCCACGACTTTGCCCCCTGCGCACCAGCTGCGCCGAACGCTCTGCCGGTGCAGCTGAACTCCACCAGCGAGAATCCCTTTGACTGGAACCTGATCTTTACCGCGCCGGACGGCACCACCCGCCTGTGGTGGAAGGTGAGCAAGACGAACCTGACCGCTGCGTCGCCGGAGGCACCGGCGTTTCTGGGCACTGCACCGCAGAACATCATGCCGCTGGGGTGACGGACAGCACGCCGGGGATTTTCTTCAGCGCTTCCTGATCGGCCTTGTTCAGGTCCTTGACCGCGAACCGCAGTCGGATCATGCAGTGTGCCACGCTGGAAATGTTCTCGGTGCCGCCTGCCGGTTGAACTCCTCCGGATAGGTGGAGTCCAGATCGTAGGTGCGCAGTCCGGCTTCCACATGGCCCACCGGGATGCGCAGGTAAAAGCAGGCCAGCGCCGCCGCACCTTATCCACAAGCTCACTATTATATGCGCCAAACTCGGAATTGTGCAGGTCGGAAAGCACCACCATCCGGCTGGGCCTGCGGTCTGCCCTGCAAACTCCGGCTGTGCAGGGCCGTTTTTCTGTGGTATACTGGTACTGGAAGCAGCCCGCCGCTGCGGGCACTTTTTTGAAAAGCATTCACGCAAACTTCACAGCTTTTTTTTATTCTTGCTGTATGATATTCTGGTCAAGAAGTCTATTATTGAGGAAGGTGTCTGTATTATGGCTAAGATCCTGATCGTTGACGATGAGCCGCGTATCCGCGAGCTGATCCGCGAACATTTACAATATTCCGGTTATATCTGTGAAGAGGCCGCTGACGGCACAGCTGCGCTGACCCAGCTTTCCGGCGGAGCCTTCGATCTGGTCATTCTGGACCTGATGATGCCGTTCATGGACGGTATGACCTGCCTGCGGGAGATGCGCGCCCGCCACATCAACACGCCGGTCATCATCCTGACCGCCCGCGGCGAGGAATACGACAAGCTGGCCGGCCTGGAGAGCGGTGCCGACGACTACGTTGTCAAGCCCTTCTCTCCCCGTGAGCTGGTAGCCCGCGTCAAGGCCGTGCTGAACCGCACCATGCCCAAGCCCGCCGCTGCCTCCGACACCATGACCTTTGGTGAGCTGACCATCGACACGGCCAGCCACACGGTGCGCGTTTCCGGCGAGGAGGTGGCCCTGACCCCCAAGGAGTTCGATCTGCTGGTGTTCCTTGCTTCCAACAAGGGCATCGCCCTCAGCCGTGAAAAGATCCTGCAGAAGGTGTGGAACTACGACTACTTTGGCGAGGACCGCACCGTGGATACCCATGTCAAAATGCTGCGGGGCCATCTGGGCAAGTGCCGCAGCTACATTGCTACCGTGTGGGGCATCGGCTACAAATTCGACCCCGACGCAACGCGCTGATAAAGGAGCGGAGGATTCATGCGGCACCATCACTCCCCCGGCATCCGTGGCCAGCTGATGTGGTTTTTGTGTTGTATCTGTCTGTTCCTGCTGGCACTGGTGTGGTTTCTGTCCACCCAACTGCTGGAACCGCTGTACACCAAGCACATTGAAAAACAGCTGACCACTCAGGCAGAAAGCATCACCGCCGAGCTGGACAAGGCTATTGCAAACGGCGAAGCCCTTTCGGCATGGTCTTTTGGCCATCTTACGGTCAACACCACGTTTTTTGACCGGCTTGCCACCCAGCTGTACGCCAGCGGTTCGCTGAACAGCTTCTGTGTGGATATTTCCGATACCACCATGCGCACGATCTATAAGATCGAGAACCAGTCCTACTGCAACCTGCACGAAACGCTGCTCTCGGATTCCGCCAACAACGATATGATCGTTTCCACCGCTGTGGCCATGCGCAAGAAATGCCGCACCACCGGCGGCTTTGTGCAGACCCTGAATCCGCCGCGGCTCTCCGGCTCGGCACAGCTGCTGGTAGGGCGCAACACCTCCGGCGGCGAGTACACCGTTCTGGTCACTACCAGCCTTGTGCATGTGGCTGAAGCCGGCAAGGTGCTGAGCACCGTGCTGCCCATGGCAGCGGCGCTGATCTTTGCCTTTGCCATGACGGCGGCATGGCTGTTCAGTGAGTGGTTCACAAAGCCGCTGCGCCAGCTTTCCAGCGCTGCCCGCCAGATGGCCATGGGCAACTATGCCGTGCAGGTGGATACCCGCCGCAGCGATGAGCTGGGCGATCTGGCCCGGGACTTCAACCACATGGCAAGCGAGGTGCAGCATTCTTCGCAGATGCAGCGCGATCTGCTGGCCAACGTCTCCCACGACCTGCGCACCCCGCTGACCCTTATCAAGGGCTATGCCGAGACGGTGCGCGACATTACCGGCGACGACAAGGCCCACCGCGATGAGCAGATGAACATTATCGTGGACGAGACCGACCGCCTGACCGCACTGGTCTCCAGCGTGATGGAGCTGAGCAAGGTGACCAGCGGTGCCGATAAATGCGAGCGCGTGCACTTTGATATGGGCCAGCTGTGCGACGAGGTGAGCGAACGGTACGATGCCATCTGCGCCCAGAACGGCTGGCAGCTCCAGCTGGAGCTGCCGGACGAGGAACTGCCCGTTTACGCAGACCCCAACATGATGCAGCGCGCACTGCATAACCTGCTGGGCAACGCCATGCACCACATCGGCAAAGACGGCATCTTCATCCTGCGGGCCCAGCGCTGCACCGAGGGCGTGCGGGTAGAGGTGGAGGACCACGGCCCCGGCATCTCTGCCGACGACCTGCCCTATATCTTTGATCGGTACTACCGCTCCCGTTCGGATGCCGGCAAGCAGGGCACCGGTCTGGGCCTTTCCATCACCAAGGCCATCTTCCAGCAGCACGGCTTCCGCTTTGGTGTGCAGAGCGCCATTGGCATGGGCACTACGTTCTGGTTCATCATGAACGACCTGCCCGCCAATGCAGCCGAGATGGCCGGGCAGGAATAATCAGGAATAATTTTAAAGCCGGGATGACCGTGTGGTCGTCCCGGCTTTTGCTTTTTCTATAGAGCATCGTTTCTGCCCGCAATGCTGCGGCCATTCCAAATGATTTACTGGCTGGAATCTGCTGTGCGATAAATTCCGAATGTATTATCCGGTGCGGGCATTTCCACCCGGGAGGCACGATCATTCACAGCCCACATCATCCAGCCCATTGCAGCCAGTGCCGCCAGAATGATGATCCATTTGACAAAATTCGGCAGTTTTTTCATAGAAGATCCTTCAAATCCGTTTTATACTTTATTTTATATTTTCTGCTTTTATTCCGGTCTGCAAAGTTTCCGTGCACATCTGAGCAGCTCTTCGGCCTGCTGGCTGTCCAGCTGCTTCACCCATGCACCGCGCGCTGCTGCGCCCTCGCCGGTGCTGCCCGCTTCGGCAAAGCTGGCAAGGTCCGAGTCGGTACGGCTCTGCCAGGGCGAAAAGCCTTCCGGTGCAATGTGGGCTCCCAGACGGCAGTCCAGCACAGCCGTTTTACCGGTGGGCCGCCATGGCCTGCCCAGAAACACCGTGCCCGCCGGGCAGTCGTCCGAAATAAAGTCGCAGTCCCAGAACACAAACCCGAGGCCATCGGAACGGCCCGAGGGAGCCGTGACGTAGCTTGCAGGCAGGTGGTTGTTCACGGTGCGGATGGTGCACTGCTCAAACAGAGCGTCCGCGCCGCCAAAAATAAAATCGATATCTCCCGCGATCTCGCAGTGCCGGTAATACTGGGCCGTCGGGCGGCGGGGCGCAAAGCGGCCCGGGCCAAGGAAGCCATCCTTCTCCCGCTCCTTCTCCGGCAGAGGGGCGCAGAACAGCGTATCCTGATTGCTCAGCAGCCGCACATTCTCAAAGAGGGTGTGAGAGCAGTCCACATAAGCCGCCACGGCCTGCCCCACCTTTGCCCCGGGGCCGGCATCGTTTTCGATGGTCAGGTCCCGCACCCGCAGTTCTATCCCCCGGAAAAACGCGGTATAGCTGCGGAAGGTGTGGGTGGGCCTGCCGTCCGGGTGCGGCAGACTGCCGCCGTCGCCCCACACGATGCGGGTGCTTTCCATGCCTGCGCCGATCAGGGTGATATCCTGTTTTTCGCACACCAGCTTTTCGCGGTAAACGCCCGGGCCAATGCGGATCTCTGCTGCGCAGGCATAAGGCACGGCCAGCACCGCTTCGGACACCGAAGCAAAATCGCCGCTGCCATCCTGCGCTACGGTTATGGTAAGCATGTTTCTGTCCTCCCGTTTTGTTTCTATGCTTCCATAGTATACCTTCTCCTCCGTCGAAAATCAACGAAGTTTGTATGAACATCAAACGCATTTTTCCAGCCGCAGCACCGCCGCCGTAATGTCGTCCGGCCTGCCGGTCTTCTGGGCGCGCACGCGGGCCGTTTCCACCAGCGTTTTTGCAACTTTTTCCGGCGTTTCTCCTGCCGCAGCGGAAAGCTCCAGCTGCTTTGCCACCCAGCCCGGGCCGTCCACCAGCAGCCCGTCCGAGACCAGCACCGCATAATCGCCCACCGTCAAATGCACCACCCGGCTCTGTCCGTTCACTCCGCCCAGAATGCCCACCGGCAGGCTGGTGTCACCCACAGCACGCACCCGCCCGCCGTGCACAAGGAAGCCCGGTGCCGCACCGGCCTTGAACAGCCTTGCCGTGCCGGTGTAAAGATCCACGCTGATGAGGTCCAGCGTGGCACCGCTCTCATCCTCACTTTTCAGGGCAAGGGCCACGTTGACCAGCCTTGCCGCCAGCTCTGCGGTAAAGCCCGCCTTGAGCAGCCGGGCCGTCAGCTCGGCGGCAAGGTTGCCATCCACGGCTGCAGGCCTGCCGGTGCCCATGCCGTCGCACAGGATCATCTGCGCTGCCGCCGGGCTGCAGAACTGCTGCACCGCATCGCCGGAAATACTGCCCCGCGCCGCCGCGCCCGCCATGCCGAACACGGCCCGCA
>NZ_FMFG01000024.1:0-37308 GCF_900066275.1 uncultured Faecalibacterium sp.
GACGGCTTTTTCGGTTTAGCTGCGCGGGACTTTTTGGCTTTCGGTGCCTTTTCCTCGGCCTTGACTGCGGCGGAAAGGTCCGTCAGTGAGTTTTGTTCTCCGGCCTTTGCTTTGGCCTCCAACTCGCCCAGAGAGGGCGCATTGTTCAGCACGCCATCAATCATATTTCTGTTCTGTTCGGTGGAAAGTTCTGCGGTGCGCAGCGGATTTTCCCGTAAGAACTCCGGCACCTGCTGGAAGCCCACACTGTCGCAGTAGTGGGCGGTGTCGTGGCCGTTCTGATGCAACACCACCACATCCGAAACGGACAGCGAATGCCCCTTAAAGTCTGCCGGATGGTCTACATTGAATGTACGGTAGATGTCCTCCAATGTGGTACCAGCAGTCAGCGGCGCGGCATACACCTCCATATAGTTGGCCTTGTCCACAGTCCGGCCAGCGGCCTGCAGGCGGTCGTAGGTCTCAAAACGGTAATCGCGGGTGGAATCCTCATTGCGCAGCTGGTAGATGATGGGAATAACTTTCTGCTGTTCTGTTGTGGACTGTACCGGCGGTGGGATGTTGGCCGCATCCCGCAGGATTTCCGATACAGGAAAAGACAGCACCCGGTATTCCTCCGGCACAGGCTGGCCCTCGTAGACTTTCTGCCATTCGTCCCCGCTTTTGACAAGGTAGCCGTACTGGGTGAACACTCCCTGCTCCTGCTGGGCCACATACCGGCCAAACTGTGCCGTGTCGATGCCTCCTTTCCATTCCTCTGGCATATCCACCATGCCGGAGCGGTTCAAGTAGTAGTCGCCCAGCTGGGCAGGCCCGTGTACTTCTGGCAGATGTACATAATAGTCCACGTTTTCGGGAAAGTCGGTAATTTTCCCGATGCTGGAAAGCTCACTCTGCGGGGCTTGCAGAGCGGCGTTCAGTTCTGCACGTTCCCCGGTAGAGAGTGTTTCCAGTCGTGATGCCAGAAAGTTCAGTTCGTCCACATTGGATGCCAGCACCATGTTATAAGGAATTGCAAAGCGTTTTTCTTCCTCGGCAAAGTAGCCGGAAACGAAAAGGCCCTGCGGATTATCGGACGAAATGCCGATTTGCCGCAGGGCCGCTTGTACCTGTTCGGTTGTAGTGGGCAGGTCCAGCCAGACGCCATCCCTGCCTTGATGCTGCCGATTTTGCAGCTGGATGGAAAATAATTCGCTCATTTGGTCACACTCCTTTTTTGCTATCCTACGGATAGAGAGAGCCGGTTATGGCAAAATGAATGCTTCACCTTACCATAACCGGCCCTCGTAATTTTATTATGAACTTATCCGGAATCTGTTAAAGGGACATATAAATATACCCATACGACTTTTCAAGCCGTTCAGGTGGAATTGTGATATTGGAATTTGCAAGAATTTCGCCAAATTCTTTTAGACCTGCTGTTACTTGATCTGAAAGAAAATTTAGATAGCTTTCGATTGTTGTGAACTCCGAACCTTTATACCAAAAATCCGTTAAAGAATCATTTTCTTTCAAATCTTTTCTAGTGATTTCCCAACAGGTAGTACGCAAAGGCCTGTATTTGTCACAAGCCTTTAGATAGCGTCCGACATCTTCATCTTTTAAGTCATCAAACGGAAAATGAAAAGAGCTAGTGTATTCAGACAATGGGACAGATTCCATTTTGAGCTGTTTTAATCGCGTTAATGTCCATTTGTCTGCAATTATATCTGTAAATTCATTCCACGTCATCAAACGTACATTTGAAAGGTTTGCAGCCTCAATCGCACCGGATTGGAAGCCAGCTTGTGAAATCAAAAGACCTAATGATGCACCAGAATCTTGTACAACCGTTCTGAATGCGTGAACTTTTTCTTTTGGAACTGAAGAATTCCAAAATTTACATTCACACACAATTCTTTTAACCAATTCATCAGGAGATTCGACCAAAACATCAACTTCCACTTTACCACGGACGGTATCAATTGTACAAGGGCTAACTGCTCGATATCCCGATTGATTTAGAAGCAGCGCAACATCGTCCTGCAACTCTTTCCAAGTAGCTGGACATCTATCTGTAAATTTCATTACGGCATCTTCCTGCAAAGTTCCTTTAGTTAAGTTTATTTTATCACATTATAGAATCCCTCGCAATTCGGTAATTGACGTACTTGCCTCCCGTATCAGCCAGAAGCACCGTTGCATCATAGGTTTTGCCTGTCTTTTCGGAATAGAGGCCCTTGACCTTTGCCTTACCGTTTTTGAGCAGAGCGGCGGCGATCTTCGGGGTGAACACCTTTTTTCGCTGCTCAAAGAAGCGGTCATTCTTCCACATTACGAACTGACAGCCACGATTTCCGCAGTAGAAGTTTTTCTTGCCCTCGTAGACGTTTTCACCACACCGGGGACACTTGCCGATGATAACCCGTTCCGACTGGAACAGGTTTTGTTTGTCCGCGCTGATGCAGGAGTAGGTCTTGATCAGCTGACGCACCTGCGCTTCAATTTCGGCCATGAACTCGTCCGGGTCTGCATTGCCCTTGGCAATCTCGGTCAGACGGTTTTCCCATTCAGCAGTCAGAGCGGGAGAGGTCAGGCTTTCCGGCAGAACCACCGCCAGATTGATGCCGTCCTTGGTGGGGACAAGCTGCTTGCCCTTGCGCTGCACAAAGCCCATTTGCACCAGTTTTTCCAGAATCGCCGCACGGGTGGCCGGAGTGCCCAGCCCCTTACGTTCCGCTTCCTCCGGCATATCCTCGGCCCCTGCCCGCTCCATTGCCGACAGGAGCGTATCTTCGGTGTAGGCTTTTGGCGGGGACGTGAAATGTTCCAAAATGTCAGTTGTCACGGAAAAGTTCTGTCCCTCGGCCAGTTCCGGCAGTGCGTTCAAAACTTCTTCCTCGGTATCGGCTTTCAGGGTGGCGCGGAACCGCTGGTCGATCTCTTTCCAACCGGGAATAAGCACCGTCTTTCCCTTGGCGGTGAACTCGTTCCCGGCGCAGGAGAACACGGCGGCCACGGTTTCGTATTCATGGGGTACAGCCACGGCGCAGAGCAGCTTGGCGCAGACAAGGTTCATCAGCTTGCACTCACTTTCCGCAAGGCCGGTGAAGCCCTGTTTTACAAATTCAGCAGTGGGAATGATGGCGTGGTGGTCCGATACCTTTTTGCTGTTCAGTACCCGGCCCACTTCCGCAGTCAGCGCAAGTCCTTGGGCAAAGGGCAGCAGCCCCAGCAGATCAGACACAAGATGTTGTACCGTCTGGCCCATGTCCTCGGTCAGATATTGGCTGTCCGTGCGGGGATAGGTCAGCAGTTTCTTTTCATAAAGCTGCTGGGCATAGTCAAGGGTCTGCTTTGCCGTGAAGCCGAACAGGCGGTTTGCCTCCCGCTGCAAGGTGGTCAGGTCATAAAGTTTGGGCGGCTGTTCCGCCTTTTTCTCTCGCCGAATGGACGTGCAGACTGCATTTGCACCTGTGCATTTTTCTTTGAGAGAATTTGCGGTTTCTGCATCCGCAATGCGCCCACTGTCTGCTTTCAGGCTGCCGGAATGGATGCCGACCGTGTAATACTTTTCTTTCTGGAAGCGCAGGATTTTTGCATCCCGGTCCACCAGCATTTTCAGCGTCGGGGTCTGCACCCGGCCTACCGTCAGGGTTTTGTGATACAGCACCGAAAACAGTCGCGTTGCATACCCAGCGGAAGGCTGGACACAAGGCCCTGCTCCTGCTGGTAGTCCAGCCGGACAAGGGAGCAGTTGTACTTCTGGGCCACACCCGCCGCTTGGAACACATCGTTGCCCAGCTTTTGCTTGGTGTCGGCCACATTCAGCACTAAAAAAGTCAGCATGAAAAGCCGTTCGTTCCGGGTCTGCAATTTGTTCAGCAGCTTTTTGGCGTCCTCGCCGTAAGTGGCAAGGTCGCTGGGCAGGATGTCCATGTCGTACCCGGAACGGACAGCCTTTTTCTGCTCCTGAATTGGAGTTCCATCTTTTCAGTTTCCGTCACACGGAACTTGATGATGTGCGTTTTGTTGTTCGGCGTGTCGTGGCGGTGGGTCGTGCTGGGTTTCGTTTTGACATTCGTTTTGTTCATTGAACCTCCTGTCGTTTCGCTAGCTCCTCGGTGGAGCTATGTAAGCACGACACGCCGTTCTTTCGCACCGCAAGGTGCGAATATGAGCAGGGTTTGGGGCAGGTACGCCCCAACAAGATCACATCAAAACTCGCAAGAGTTGCAGATGTGAAGTCCCGGTGGAGCACAACATTTTCAAGAATTGAAAATTTGTGGCCACGGGACGGTTCTTGCTCTCCACCGCTGCGCTCAAAACGCATTTCCGAAAGTTGTTTCCGAATTGTTAAGACGCAAAAATAAGTAGAGAGTTCCGCTGCTCGTGTATGTTGATCGCCGTTTGCTCCGAACGAAGTTCCTGCCCCTGTTTTGCAGCGGCGTTGGCCGAAAAGCCGGTATCACGCTCGGACGGCTCATGAAATTCTCAAGGTACGGCTTCCCCAAAAAGAAAATACCGCCCACGCAGTACAGGCGAAGGATTTTGTCGGGTGAAACAGACGGCAAAATGATCGGGTGTGTTGCGGGGCGGTAAATCTTCGCAGGAAATAAAACCGCACAGAATCGTTTCTTTACAGAAATCGCTGTGGATTTGTTGGGAATGATAACATAAGTATTGATGTGTGTCAACACTTCAGGATAATGAATACATCAGATGAATGAAACACACAAAGTACAAGCAAAAGCAAAGCAATGTTTTAGGAGAATGTTTTAATTTTCGCAGTTCAGGCGGACTTGGACGGTAAACACACCGTCTTTCTTTTTCGTATAGAAGTCACCATGGTTCTCCTGAACGATACGATTTATATTTTTTAGTCCGTAACCGTGATACTCTCCGATGCGGATTCCGCGAGAAGTATCACTGTATGGGTTTTCCAGCCGATAGAAGAGGCTTCGATACTGCTTGCGCAGCTGTAGATGAATGATTCTCTGTTCCGCTGGCAGGTCGCAACAGGCTTCGATGGCATTGTCAAATGTGTTTCCGATAATGATGCTCAAAGACAACGATGAGATCGTCAGGACTTCAGGAATCGTCACATCCAGTTTGACGTTGATGTTATTCCTTTCCGCAATTCGTAAGTAATAATTCAAAAGAGCATCAACAACAGGATTTCCGACCGCAGAAATATTTGTGGGACGCTCGAAAACATCCGTGGCAGCCTGCGCAATCTTGTGAAGTTCTTCGGTATCACCGTGTTCTGCAACTGCCTGCATCGCCAGGATGTATTTCTTCACATCATGCCGCAGAGAACGGACTTCTTCCTGGCGTTCTTTGAGCTGCTGGTAGTATTCCATTTGAAGATTGTACTGCTGTTCGTTGAACTTAACTTTGAATTTTTCCAGTTCATTTTCCCGGAGAGCTTCCACATAGAACACGATCAGGATGTTTATAAGGAGAAGCACCGCCATAAGACCGACCATATAATCCGGGAAATACTCATCCGCAGCATGATACTGTGCCACATAACAGACAGCAATACTTGCGATTTGAATCGCAATGATCGGCAGCAGCCATAGGATACGCAGAGCATTTCCTTTTCGGCTGAAAAAATGTGAGATCAGGACTACGAGTGGAATTTGAATCAGGTTTGAAAAAACAACATAGACCAACCGTGCTGCCCCAGCCTGCATTAGAATGTCGGTATCCGGGATACGCAGCCCAATCAGAAGCATTGCAAGCACTTCCACCAAAGCAATCAGTGTGAAGAAAGCTCCGCTTGCAAAAACCGCCTGCCACGGTCGAACCTCATAGAACAGCAATGCAAGGAAAAATCCGCCAACTAAAAGATAGATCGTGCGCTGCGTTACCCAATCCGGGAATAAACTCAAAGCGCACTGCCCAGCGATCAAGAGTGCAACATATGACGCATAGAACCACCTTGAGACGGGTTCCTTTTTGGGAAACAGCCGACCGATAAAAAGCAGCAACAGGGCAATGTTGGCAAAGCTCCCTGCAAACTCAACGAAATAATAAAGCATCATCTTCCCAAATAAGCGTTGAAGATCTGATTGAACTCCTGACGCTTCCTCCTGCTAATCGGCAGCTGATGTCCGCTGGAAAGAAAAACAGCGGTTCCCGTAGCGTAAACAATGTGTTCCATGTTGACGAGATAACTTTTGTGTGGTGACACAAAGCACCGTTTGGGAAGTTGCTCCAAGGCTTCAGGAATGCTCATTCGCAATGTAAGGTCTTGCTCCTTACAGTGAATCAGAACTTTATGTCCGTGGCTTTCCAGAAAGTAAATGTCCGATGTTTCCAAGGACATGGTAATACCATCGTATTCGATCGTAAAATGTTTGGAGTTCAGTTCCTGAAGGACGGCATCCATTGCCGCAGCGAACAGTGTCTGATCCAAAGGTTTGACAAGGTAGCGGAATGCAACGCCATATCCCTGCACAGCGTACTCATGCCGCTTCGTGACAAATACCACCAAAGGATGCTTCTCCATTTGGATCAAAGACTGCGCCAGCTGAAAACCGTTGGATGGCATCTCGATATCGAGAAGAAGCAGATCAAAGGATTTCTTCTGCATTTGCAATTCGCTCAGAAGTTCGTTTCCATCCATGTAAGTTTCAATGTCAAAGCAGCCTTGCACATCGTACTGCTGGACGCTTTGAACAATGCCATCAAGGTCTGATTTCTCATCATCGCAGACTGCAACGTGGTACTTCAGCATTTCGACAACCTCCACAAAATAATGTCCTGCTACTATTATAGACTGTGCAAAGGCTCCTTACAAGTAGCCTGACCTACCACTTTTGTCACCAGAACGACCAGTTTTGCCAAACCTCTTGATTTTGCTGAAATTTATGATACAGTGAAGCAAAAATCAGAAGATAAGGTGGCGCAACTGCAATGTGGGAACGCACGCTGTCTCAAAAATCAGTCCGTCTTTTCTGCGAGCAAAAAGTGATAGATGAAGCAAAGGCGGATGCGTATGTCTATGGGTACGAGTTGCTCATATCATCTGTTGTGAGCGTTCTGCTTGTTGTTTTAATCGCTGTTGTGTGTGGTGATGTGCGGTACGCACTTTCATTTTTGATTGGGTTTATCCCACAGCGAATCTACATTGGCGGATACCATGCAACATCGCACACCAGATGCTATTTGGCATTCTCCGGACTGGCACTTATCTGCATTTTGCTAAGTAAGGCAATCGCAGCAAATCACCTTTTCCGTATCCTGACAACAGTAGCTCTTTTGGGCATCTCTATCTTTCTCTCACCTATCGAAGCAAAGAATAAGCCTTTAAGTGAAAAGAAGCGGTCAAGTTACAAGATGGTCGCATCTGTTCTTTCGTCAATAGATTTCCTGCTTGCCATTTTTAATGTGCTTCCGTATACACGTCATGTAGTTTGCTACTATCTCTCCAAATGGGTATTGATTGTATTCTCAACAATTCCTTTGGTTCAACAAAAATTTAATGCCAACTTTTGTAGATAGGGAGGTGATAACATGAAAAAAAACAAATGGGTGCTGCTTCTTATCGCTTTTGTTGCATTTTTGGTATTGGTTTATTTTATTGGTGCTTGCCTTAATGCAACGGCAGAGGCATTGACAATTATTTCGCTCTGCATCGGCATACTGGTCATTTATTTAGTCGTAAAAGCAATCAAATCAAAATAAGGAAAGGAAAATGTGATCATGAGTACAAGAAAATTCATCAAAAAACTTACGGCGAGTCTGCTTTTTATTGCGGTTGTAATGTCGTTTGGCGTTCAGTCTGCCTTCGCTGAATCGAATTCACCGAAAGCTACCGTTAAGAACAATGTTGTTACTTTTAGCAATCTCGATCAACTGAAGGCAAACGAGAAGCTCGCAATTGCGGTAGTTGACAGTAATGGTGATCCAGCAACTATTACTATCGAGTCAGTGGACAATTCAATTTCTCGTGTAGCGAAATCGTCGAATTCTTGGAAGGTTTCGTATAAGGGAGTGGTGATTCATGCATATTTTTATATGACAGTGACGAATAACAAAGTCACAAATGCATGGGACTATTCGATTACAACTTTGGGTTCCACATATAGTGATGCAAGTTTGACGTATAACTCCAGTTCGGCAAAACTCACCTTTACCAGTAACGCTTATAATGGTATTGCTTCTCATACTTGCTGGCTGAAGGGAACTCCTCGCGGAACAAACAATGAAGTCGATGTAACGTATTCTATGTAATGTGGAGGACAATATGAAACAGAATTCACAAAAACTGATTTTTTTCCTGAGTAAAATTACATGTGCTTTTGCAATGGCGATTGCAGTCTTAAGTGTGAATAGCACCTGCTGCTTTACAGCGTATCAGCCGGATGTCCCTGAATCGCTTGATCGCAACTAAACTCATATGATAGACATTATATCAAAAACGATGTGAGGTGATAGAATATGAAAGATGTATCTCGAAGAGAATTCTTGAAAACTTTATGTTTAGGCATAACAGTAGCCGCTTTACAAAATTTGCCAATGACAACGGCTTTTGCAGACAGTGCAATCAGTAAAACAAAAATTATTTCTAAAAGCGACCGTGAAAATTTGGTGGCTACTGTTGCAAGAACTGTGCAAGTGTCCTACAAAATAGATAAAAATACGATCATTGAAGTAACTCGCTTTACTGATATTGATGGACAAAATGTTACCTTGAACCGGAGCGTTAAAGAAGATGGTACAGGTGAACTTGTCTATACGAAAGCCCAAAAAACGAAAAAAAGCAAATTGACCAATCAAAGCTATGATGTCTTTTTGAAATTAGCAACTTCAAAATCTATGCCTCAAACAAGGGGAGCCACTGTTGGAAGTGATGTTACAGGATCACAGTATAAGCATATATTTGTATCAAATCTCAGCTATACAATTGACAATACGGCGATTGCGCAAATTGAGATTGGTGGAGTTGAAACTGCAGCAAGCCTTTTAATTACTGGGTTGCACTTGCCGGGAAGCACTGCTGTTACGGTTGGATCCTTTTTGGTTAGTGTGGTTCTAGCTACTTCTCCATCGAAAGTTGTTATAAATCAATCGCTGTATGAAGTCCATTTCGCATATGATAATAGCTACTATACCCATTGCTATCATGATATTTTGTATTCGTATGATTCCGGTGGACACCTTATGGATACTACAAAATCGTACCATCAAGCTGTGGGAGGCTAAGAATGAAAAAAGGCAAAAGCAACTTTTTTCTTATTGCTCCTTTTGCCCTTTGGGGCTGCATTTCAGTATGGACTAGTAATCTTGTCCGATTGACAGATAAAAGCGCAGTACCTTATGCTTGGGCTTCTTTGTTTTTCTCATATGGAATCGTAGCAGTGCATTATATCCAAGTGGCAGTATCCTCCAAAGGCTGTAACAATGCCGAAAACGAAAAAATTGCATGGGTTCAGCTTGGGCTTTCAACTTTGTTCTTGATAGTAGCTGTTGTTCTAGCTATTCAATGAAGGAAAGCAAAGTAATCACCCAAAGCAGTGTAAGGTCACAATATTTTCTATTCCAGCAGTATTCTAGTAGTTTCAGCATTTGTATGGTTCACATTTATTTGCCGAGGAGTATACACCTGAAGGGGAAAATTTAATGAAGGTGATTCCAATGGAGCTTTAGTGTATTGAGTGAAGAAAAAAATAAATTAGGAGGCAGTATACTATGACTAACAAAATCAAACGGCTGATTTCCATTCTATTGGTCACGGTTTTATTTCTCCTGACCATTCAGCCAGCATTTGCAACTGGAAATAAGAGAAAGATCGATGATTATTCGATAGAAGAACTTCTCAATCTTTCTGTGCAAGAACAAGAGAATCTCGGATTTTATGTTTTGGCCGAGGTTCCAATGCGCATTCCTGTTTCTAATACAGACGGCTCAAGAGTTGTATCGTATATTGATGGAACATGGAGAGTTCTTTATACAAAGGCCAATGGATTGGGCTTTTATATGAGTGGAACTACCGTCGGTATTGGCCCGGATTTAATAAAAAATGTTTCAGGAACGGATTACTACACGAGCTATTCCGATAACATCGAACGAAGCTGCCCATTTTCAACGACAGCACTAGTTCCAGAACAAAGTATATATAATACAACCTATACATATGACTTCTATGATGTTGGAACTTATCTTGATTGCAGCGTTGGGTGTTATTTTGGAGTGGTTGGCTCAAGCAAACCAATCTATTGGAGTGCAACTACACAAGTTACCATCCCGAAATTATGATTTTGACCAGCTATGGATGAAATTGTTTTTGAACCCAGTGATGTCAATATGTTAGCAGCTTTAGGCATCGTCGAAAGTGTAAAGTTGTTTCCGTTTATGTTATCAATGGGAGAACTTCAATATGCTTGCGATTCAGAATATCGTTGCAAACAATTCGTGAATTGCCTTTCAGAATATTATCCTGACAGCCAAATTGAAGCTAGACAACTGTGGTCGAAATATCATGGTACAGCGAATGCGGTTCAATGTGATATGATAAATCATAAGCCACTGCGTGTTTGGGTCAGGAGTTCTGCCGATTGTTGGTGCGGCATTTATTATATTTGTTACTATGCAGCAAAGTATGGTACAAATAGAATTTTGCTTGCATCCAGAGAAGGTCTGAAAGAATTTATGGAAGGGAAAACCGATAAGATCTCACAAAAGTATTTGACGGAAGAAACTATTACTGAGTATGCCAAAAGATGGGGAAAGCTATTAAACGAAAACACCTCCATGCGTATTTGGCATGCGAACGATGTTAAAAGCGTTAACATAGATTATTTCGACCAGAGAATTATTAGTTTAGTATCGAGAATTCCTATTTCGGTTGGTGAACTTACCGCAGACGTATTAAAAGCGATTTCTGCTCCGGTAAGTGACTGGTATGTCATGAAACGCATAGAAGCACTTTTGAAAAAGGGTGTTCTTCAAGTCGTTATTCCAAACAAAATCTTTTATAATACCATCGTCCAGCTAAACGAAGAATAAAGGAATCCGAGCAAGTCGGCCCAACAGTCACCTCATTTCAACGAGAGGGGTGGCTGTTGGGTCAATTGTTCAAAAAGAAAAACTGAAGATAATAAAAAGTCTTGATTTCTCCATCAAAACATGGTATATACATTATACGAAACAGTGCTTTGAAAGAACGCTCCACCGTTCAATGACGTGTAAAGAGAGGTGCTTGCCATGACCGCTGTGATCTACGCCCGCTATTCCAGTGATAACCAGCGCGAAGAATCCATCGAAGGCCAGATTCGTGAATGCACGGCCTATGCCGAAAAGAATGACATCACTATCGTCAAGCACTACATTGACCGCGCCATCTCTGCCAAGACGGATAATCGCCCTCAATTCCAACAGATGATAAAGGACAGCGACAAGAAGCTGTTTGATATTGTTCTGGTCTGGAAACTTGACCGCTTTGCCCGGAATCGCTACGACAGTGCCCGGTATAAGACCCAGCTGAAGAAGAACGGTGTCAAGCTCATGTCGGCTACGGAGATCATCTCCGAGGGGCCAGAGGGTATCATTCTGGAATCGGTTCTGGAGGGCTATGCAGAATACTACTCTGCCGACCTTGCCGAAAAGGTTGTCCGTGGACAGACAGAGAACATCCTGAAAGGCCGCTGCAACGGTGGTCGTGGAACGTTTGGATATACGCTGGATTCCGAGCGGAAATTTCACATCGACCCGCTTGCCTCCCCTTTCGTGCTGGAATCGTTCACGAAGTATCGGGATGGCCTCACGATGAAAGAGATTCGGGACTGGCTGAATGAAAACGGCATCAAGAACCCGGTCGGAGGCGAATTTACTTACAACAGCGTGGAGCACATGCTCAAAAACCGGCGTTATATCGGAGAACTGAAATTCCGGGATGTGGTCGTGCCGGATGCGATTCCGCCCATCGTGCCGCTGGAACTGTTCGATGATGTGCAGGAAAAGATTGCCAAAAACAAGAAAGCCCCTGCCCGAAGAAAGGCAGAGGACGATTACCTGCTGACAACCAAGCTGCACTGTGGTTGCTGCGGTGCGCTGATGTTTGGCGAAAGCGGCACAAGCCGGACGGGAGAAGTCCACCGCTACTATAAATGTGCCACGGCCAAAAAGAAGAAGGGCTGCAAGAAGAAAACTGTCCGCAAACAGTGGCTGGAAGATCTGGTGGTGAACCAGACCATGCAGCTTGTCCGGGACGATGCCGCCATGGAATCCATTATCGCCAAGGTCATGGAGCTGCAAGACCGAGAGAACACCAACCTTCCTCTCTATGAGAAACAGCTCCGGGATGCAGAATCGGGTATCCAGAATATGCTCAACGCAATTCAAGCCGGAATCCTCACCAGTTCCACCAAGGAACGGTTGGAACAGCTCGAAGAAACCAAGCGTGAGCTTGAAGCCCGCATTGCGGAAGAAAAGCTGGCAAAGCCAAAAATCAAAGAGGAATTTATCCGTTTCTGGCTGATGCGCTTCCGTAAACTGGACATGAGCCTGAAAGACCAGAGGCAAGCGTTGGTGGATACGTTCATCAATTCGATTTATCTGTACGATGATAAGGTTTTGATAACCTTTAACTATAAAGAAGGTACACAGACCATCACGTTTGAGGAAGCGGCCCAAGCCGCATCAAAGGAAAATGGTTCGGATTTGGATTGCTTTACTGCACCAAGAAAAACCAGTACACAATGTGTACTGGTTTTTCTTTTTCGGTGCGGAAGAGGACTTGAACAGCAACGACGACGACCGCAGCCAGCGGCTGAAACAGGGAGGAGTTGCTGGGGCCGCGTTCTGATTTTTCAAAGCCCTGCCAAGGGGCTGCAGAAAAATCAGAAAACGCAACCCGTAAGGCCCTGACCACCAGATTCCGCTGCGGTTCCCAACCTGTAGGAATGTCTACCGGGAGGCTGCCGCTAAAATAGAAAATCCGAACCTTTTCTCGATAGGAGAAGTGTTCGGATTTTTTGTATTCTTCGGAAAATTGAACGATTATCCAATCTTATGCGTAAGCCTTCCTCTCCCGGAATTCCTGTGGCGTCATATGATAAAGCTCAGTGAACTTCCGGTAGAAAAAACCAAGATTGTCATAGCCGACCTTTTGTGCGATTTCGTAGATGGGGAAATCTGTATTCGTCAGATAAAAGCAGGCCTGGCACATTTTTTGCAGGATAACCAGTTCTTTGAAGGTGCGCCCGGTTTCTTTTTTGATGAAAGCACTGAGATAATTGGGATGGAAGCCAAAATGGTCGGCGGTGCTCTGCAAGGTGACGGTTAGATAGTTTGCTTCCAGATAATCCAGAATATCCACGATCTTCCACTGGCTTTTGGCCTTTGGTGAAAAGCTCTGACTGCGGTACTGTCGAAGAATTTGGCAGAACAGCACGATCATATAGGCATCGATCATTTTGTCGCCGCAAATTTGTGGGTCATAGGATTCGCAGAGAATGCTTTGAATGACCGCATGGATCGGCGTCTCCTCCCGGTTGTGGAACAATAGATATTGGTCGTGAGCCGCCTCCGAAGAAAGGGTGTTGATCAAAAAACCATTGATGATACCGTTGTTGCCCAGACGCTGTAAAAAGCCCTGTGTCAGATATTCCTTTTTCATTTCAATCGTAATGACGATATCGTTTTTGCCCAGTGGCTCGATGCTGTGGGGGACATGAGTATCCAGCATACAGATATCGCCTTGCGCCATCTGTATGCTCTGACCGTTGATTATCTGGGTGCAGTGTCCGGAATACACATACAAAAATTCAATCACCGAGTGGATATGCTCTGGAATAACGGTAAAACGGGATTCCTTGTTGACACAAACCGAACGATTTTTCAAAAGGCTTCCGAAATTGAACTGGTACATCTCCCGCCCGTTATAGACCACTTTGGGGATATTGCGATAGCGGGGCGAAAGCTGCGGTGGCTGTTCGCGGAGATGCCGCTGCTCCGATTCGGTGTACTGAAATAGAAATGTTTCCAGCTGTTGATTGGTCATGGTATCACCTCAAAGCAAGCATATCATATTAAGTTTGGTAAGTTAAGTCCTTTTTTGTGGAAATTGAAAACTTTGTCGAAATCCGGTATGATAAGGATGCCGGCAAGAGAAAGAACGAATGCAGGCTGCACGCATTGGGAACATCCAAGCGACAGCAGCCAGAATAAAACTGCGGTGCCCCGCACAAGGAGGACTTTTCATGAGTACAACGAAATCTGAATATACGCAGCTTTGTACAGAAATTCTGGACGCTGTCGGCGGAAGCAAAAATATCAAGAACGTATTTCACTGCATCACTCGTCTGCGCATCGTTCCGGTCAACCGTGACGCAGTGGACATGGATAAATTAAGTAAAGTCAGCGGCATTCTGAAGGTCGTAGAATCCAGCGGCCAGATCCAGTGCGTCATCGGCACTACCGTGCCGGAAGTGTACGAAGAGTTTCTTGCAATGTCCGGTGTGGCTGCCGGCGGTGCTGTGGAGGCAGAGCCTGCCACAGATGATGTGCCGGAGAAAAAGCCCAACATCATCACCCGGGGTCTGAATACACTGGCATCCTGTGTGACGCCCGGTCTGTATGCCATTGTGGCAGGCGGTATGATCAAGGGTATTGTCTCCCTGCTCACTGCGATCGGTCTGGTATCGTCCAAGTCGGATATCATCACCGTGCTCAACGCTGTGGGCGATGCACCCTTCTACTTTATGCCGTTCATCATTGGCTACGCAGCAGCAAAGCGGTTCAAGGTCAAGGAGATCTTCGGCATCATGACTGCCGGTATCCTGATGTACTCCACCTTCCTCTCGCCGAAAGAAGGCATCACCGGTTATGCCTTTGGCCCTATCAATATCCCTGCCTATAACTACAAGGGTTCTATCTTCCCGGTTATTCTGTCGGTGTGGATCTTCTCCATCATTTTCCATCTCATCGACAAGCATATGCCCAAAAATCTGCGCATCGTCTTTTCCGGTGCGCTGTCTTTCCTGATCTCTGCACCGCTGTTTCTGGGTTTTGCCGTTCCTCTGGGCAACTGGATCGCCAAGGGCATGACCAGTGGTTTTGCATGGCTGTTCACCCACGCTGGTCCGTTTGCAGGTGCGCTGTTCTGCGGCATCATTCCGCTTACCATTATCTTTGGCATCAAGGGCTGGTCTGCTGTAGAGCTGCAGAATCTGGAAGTTCTGGGTCATGACTATATGCTGCCCAACTTCTTCTACTCCAATCTGGCTGTTTCCGGTGCTGTTCTGGCATGGGCACTCAAGCAGAAGCCCAGTGAGCAGCGTTCTGCCGCTATTTCTACCGGCTTGGTCTGCATCCTTGGCATTACCGAGCCTGCCCTGTACGGTATTGCACTGCCGGAAAAGAAGCCTCTGTATGCTGCCATGGCAGGCGGTGCCATTGCCGGTGCCAGCGCCATGCTGATGGGTGTTGTGACCTATGCGTTCTCCATGCCCGGCATCACCAGCATCGCCACCTATGTGGATGGCGGCAACAACTTCTTTAAGCTGCTGATCGTTATGGCAATCGCATGGATATCCGGCTTTGTGATCTCCTTTGTGATGAACAAGAAGGAACAGTAAGAGAGGAGCGTATCATAATGAAAACAGGTTTTCCGAAAGACTTTCTCTGGGGCGGTGCTATGGCATCCTCTCAGGCAGAAGGTGCGTTTTTGCAAGATGGCAAAGGGCTGGATACGCAGGATCTGCGGTATTTCGACCCCAATTGGACGAAGGAAGAACGCGCCCAAAAATCCAACCGCCGCATGAACGACGAAAAATTCAAGGCCGCTCTTGCAGACCTTGAGGATCTGGAGCATTATCCGTTCCGTCATGGTATCGATTTTTATAACCGCTGGCAGGAAGATCTGGAACTGTTTGCGGAACTGGGCATCAAGGTGCTGCGCACCTCCATCTGCTGGGCACGCATCTTCCCCAATGGCGATGATGCACAGCCCAACGAGGCAGGGCTGAAGTTTTACATGGATCTGTTCGATGCCTGCCATGCCCATGGCATCAAAGTATTCGCTACCATTCTGCACTACAATATCCCGCTGCATCTGGTAACAGAGTACGGCGGCTGGAAGAGCCGCAAGACGGTGGAGTGCTATGTGCGCTACACCCGCACCCTGTTCGAGCGTTTGGGTGACCGGGTGGATTACTGGCTGCCCTTCAATGAGTTCAATGCCGGCAAGTTCAACCCCTACAACGGTGTATGCCTGATCGAAGATCAGGAAGAGGACTATCAGAACGCAATCTTCCAGTGCCTGCACCATCAGTTCATTGCCAATGCACTGACCATTCAGCAGGGGCACGAGATTCTGCCCGGCAGCAAGATCGGCGGCATGATCGCCCGATTCACCACCTACCCTGCCACCTGCAAACCGGATGATGTGATGCAGATGATCCTGGACGACCAGTATTCCAACTGGTTCTATCTGGATGTAATGACCCGCGGCAAGTACCCTGCCTATATGGAACGGTATTTTGAACAGCAGGGCATCCACATCGACTGGCAGCCCGGGGATGCTGAGATCCTGAAAAACAACAGCATCGATTTCGTGGCATTTTCCTACTACTTCTCGCAGGTGTCTACGACGGAGCAGGGCTGGGAAAAGACCAGCGGCAACCTGATCATGGCCAACAAGAATCCGTATCTGGAAACCAGCGAGTGGGGCTGGCAGAAGGATCCGGTGGGGTTGCGTGTCACCCTGAATCAGGTGTACGACCGCTACCAGCTGCCCGTATTTATTGCCGAAAATGGTCTGGGCGCTGTGGATAAGGTAGAGGCTGATGGCTCCATCCATGATCCCTACCGCATCGACTACATCAAAGCCCATGTGGAGCAGATGAAGGAAGCTGTCAAGGACGGCGTGGAGTTGATTGGCTATACTATGTGGGGCTTTATCGATCTGGTCTCCTGCGGCAGCATGGAAATGTCCAAGCGGTATGGCGTGATCTATGTGGATCAGGACGATGCCGGTCACGGCACACTGGCTCGCAGTAGAAAAGACAGTTTTTACTGGTATCAGAAGTGTATCGCCACCAATGGTGAAGACTTAGAAGGCTAAATGAAGGCCGGAACCGCAGGCAGGAAACTGTCTGCGGTTTTCGGCGTGTTCAGGGAGGGAAAGTTTTTATGAACGAACAGACAAAAGCGCAGGTGGAAGCTTATGCAGAAGAATGCCGCACCGAACAGCTGGAACTGCTGCGCACACTGGGAAAGATGCCTGCGCCGACCCGAAAGGAGGATTTTCGGGCAGCATTCTGCCGGGATTGGCTCCGGGCACAAGGGGCAGAAAATGTCCGCATCGACAGCGCTAAAAATGTGATCTGCAAACTGGGGCCGGACACTGAGGAACTGGTCGTTTTTGCCGCCCACACGGATATTGTGTTCCCAGATGTAGAAAATCTTCCCTTGCGGGAAGAGGGCGGCAAGCTATTTGCGCCGGGCATCGGCGATGATACTGCCAACCTCGTCAACTTGCTGATGGCTGCAAAATATCTGATCCAGAAACAAACCGCGCTGGAATATGGTGTGCTGGTGGTGGCGAATGCCTGCGAAGAAGGTCTGGGCAATCTGGACGGTACCAAGGCATTGTTTGCCAAGTACGGCACCCGTATTCAGGGGTTCTATTCTTTTGATATCTATATGCCGCTTTGCTGCAGCAGTGCCGTGGGTTCTTATCGGTATAAGATCACCTGTAAAACGCCCGGTGGTCACTCCTATGCAAATTTTGGCGACCCCAGTGCCATTCAACTGCTGTGTGGACTCGTGAATGAACTGTACCAGATCCAGCCACCGGTACGCTCCCGCACCACCTATAATGTAGGGCGTATCGAGGGCGGCACAACGGTCAACTCCATTGCACAGCAGGCATCCATGCTGTACGAGTTCCGTTCCACCGCACAGGATTGTCTGGAAGAGATGGAAGAAAAATTCCGTCGTGCTGTAGCGCACTGGAATGGCAGAGGCGGCGATTTTGAGGTGGAGCTGCTAGGCATCCGTCCCGGCAACGGCCCTGTTGACCAGAAAAGACTCGGTCAATTCACGGCAAAAAGTAAAGAGATTGTTCGCACCTTCACAGGCCGTGAACCGGACGAAACGCCCAACTCCACGGACAGCAACATCCCGCTGTCGCTGGGTATCCCGGCCAATACCATTGGTACGATAGATGGCGGATCGGCGCATACCCGGCAGGAGTGGGTGGACATTGCCAGCTTGCCCACAGGATTGAAAATCGTTCTTGGGCTGATGCTGGAGTATCAGAAAAGCGATTGCTTTTGAAATAAGCATGGGGTGTTCTGGCGGCAGTAGGGGGCCGTTGCAAAATAGCTCCAACAAAAAATGAGATAGACTTCCCCGAAAGGGGTTACCTATCTCATTTTTTGTTGTAAGCTGAGGTTGTGAAAAAACAGATACAACAGAAACAGTATTCCCGGCAAAATAAACTGCCAAACAAAAAGCCCCCGCATTATGATGCCAAGCAGGGTCGTAATGCGGAGGCCGCTGTTCTTTCAGAATAGCACAAAGGAGAAATTATGAAAATGCAGTAAAGGTTATCCCATGGTCACCTGCACCTCTACCACAGCGCCTTCCGGTGCCAGCGGCAGCAGGCTGCCCTCAATGGGCTTGCCATCCACAGCGACGCTCTTCACACCGTACTGGACTGCAGCGGTATTATCCACTGCAATGTGATAGGTTGCGCCCCGGTAGCGGCGGGTAACGGTGAAGCCGCCCAGCGTGTGTGGGATACAGGGGTCTACCTTCAGGCCGTCCAGCGTGGGCTGGATGCCAAGGATATACTGGCTCACATTGAAGAAGGTCCATGCGGCAGTGCCGGTCAGCCAGCTGTTCTTTGCTTCGCCAAAGGTGGGGGCATCCTTACCGGCCACCATCTGGCTGTAAACATAGGGTTCGGTGCGGTGGATCTCGGAAATATCCTCGATGTAGGCCGGGCATGTCTTGCGGTACACCTCAAAGGCCCGGTCGCCATGCCCCAGAACGGCTTCGGCACAGCTGATCCACGGATTGTTGTGGCAGAAGATACCGGCGTTCTCCTTGTATCCCGGAGGATAGCTGGAAATTTCGCCCAGATTGAGCTGATAACTGGTGTATGCAGGTTGGTGCAGAACCACACCGTACTTGGTATCCAGCCGTTCTTCTACGCTCTTCAATGCCTGCGCGGCCTGACCGGTCTCCTTGCCAATGCCAGCCATGACGCACATGCCCTGCGGCTCAATGAAGATCTGGCCCTCGGTGCACTCCTTGCTGCCAACAGGCTTGCCAAAAGCATCGTAGGCGCGGCGGAACCATGCGCCGTCCCAGCCAGAAGTCAGGGCCGCCTGTTCCACGCCGTCCACGGCCTTGCGGGCCGCAGCGGCTTCATCGGCAAGGTTCAGGTGGTCGCACAGTTCGGCGTACTCGTGGCCGTACTTGACGAACATGCCCGCAATGAACACGCTTTCGGCCACAGGGCCTTCGCTGGGACCGGTGATCTGGAAGCTCTCGCCCGGGTGCTCCGAGAAACAGTTCAGGTTCAGGCAGTCGTTCCAGTCGGCGCGGCCAATGAGCGGCAGGCCGTGGGGGCCAAGGTGGGTGACGGTAAAGTTGAAGCTGCGGCGCAGATGCTCCATCAGGCTCTGTGCCTTGCTGGCATCATTATCAAAGGGCACCTGCTCGTCCAGAATAGACCAGTCGCCGGTCTCGCGCAGATAGGCGGCAGTGCCGGCAATGAGCCACAGCGGGTCATCGTTGAAGCCGGTGCCGATATCGCGGTTGCCTTTCTTGGTCAGGGGCTGGTACTGGTGGTAGGCGCTGCCATCCTCAAACTGGGTGGCGGCGATATCCAGAATGCGCTCCCGTGCGCGGGACGGAATGATGTGTACAAAGCCCAGCAGATCCTGACAGCTGTCGCGGAAGCCCATGCCGCGGCCGGTCCCGCTTTCAAAGTAGCTGGCCGAGCGGCTCATATTGAAGGTGACCATACACTGATACTGGTGCCAGATGTTCACCATACGGTCCAGCTTTTCCTCGCCGGATTCCAGATGGTAGGTGGAGAGCAGAGCTTCCCAGTGGTCGGCCAGCGCCTTGCGGGCCGCGTCCACCTGTGCATCGGTGGCATAGCGTGCGATCATGGCATGGGCACGCTCCTTGTTGATAACACCGGGAGCCGTGAACTTTTCTTCCTGTGGGTTCTCGATGTAGCCCAGACCGAAGAGGATCTTCTTTTCCTCACCCGGTGCAAGGGTGACATGGATGTGCAGCGCGCCCACCGGTGCCCAGCCGTGGGCAATGCTGCCGGAGCAGTGCCCGGTGCGGACGGCCTGCGGGTCTGCAGGGCCGCCATACACACCGCAGAAGGCATCGCGGGTGGTATCAAAGCTGGTAACGGGCGTATTGCTCCAGAATACCGCATAGTGATTGCGGCGCTCACGGTATTCCGTCTTATGGTAGATGATGGCCGGCTCCACCTCCACCTCGCCGGTGGAGAAGTTGCGCTGGAAGTTGGAGCTGTCGTCAATGGCATCCCACAGGCAGAACTCCACATAGCTGAACACATCCAGCTCTTTTACGGCATCCGTCTTATTTTTCAAAGTCAGGCGGTCCAGCTCACAGGCATCGCCGGTGGGCACGAACAGCTCCTGCGCAGCGGAAACACCGTTCTTCTCACCCTCCAGAATGGTATAGCCCAGACCGTGGCGGCAGGCGTAGCTGTCCAGCTCTGTCTTGGTGGGCTGCCAGCCGGGGTTCCAGACGGTATCGCCATCCTTGATGTAAATGTGGTGGCCGTCCATATCCAGCGGGGAACTGTTATAGCGGTAGCGGGTCAGGCGGCGCATCCGAGCGTCGCGGTAAAAGCTGTAGCCGCCCGCCGTGTTGGAAACAAGACTGAAGAAATCCTCGCTGCCAAGGTAGTTGATCCAGGGCAGGGGCGTTTGCGGAGTGGTGATGACATATTCTTTGCGTGCGTCATCAAAATGGCCGAATTTCATAAATGCTTCCTCCTTATCAGCTGCCGGTAGCCCCGGCGGCATCGCTTTTGCGAAAACGATTAAGGCAGACGGTCAAAGCATTCTCTTTGCTTCTAGCATAGCCCAAGCAGGCCAAAAAAGCAAGAGGATTTTCTAAAAAAATTCTGAAAGTATCTTTCATAAATACGTATGTTTCCATGATTTTCAGAAAATTTATTTCAAGCACGCTTTTTGTGCTTCCTGTAAGCGAAAACGCTGAAACACAATTTATAGGTAATATTATATACGGCGAAAATCATAACGAAACTGCAACGAAAATCTTTTGATTTTAACCGAAATGTAACGAAACCCATCCAAGATGCACAATTTCGGTTCTTCAGAAACGAGCAAAACGCCAAAATTGAGTCAAAAGCAACGAAAGTTATTCTTTTGAGCTTGATTTTTCGTACAAAATACGCTATCATGAAATTGCGAAAACGATTAAGGACTTGACGGAGAACATCCCCCGTAAAACGTTCTTCGGAAGGAGGCAAACGAGCGATGCCGTCCCTGAAAGATCTGGCAAAGGAATGCGGCGTATCGGTGGCAACGGTCAGCAAGGCGCTGAACGACCAGCCGGATATCTCGCCTGCCACACGAGAACGGGTGCGGGCCGCAGCGCACCGTATGGGCTACCTGCCCAATGCTGCCGCCCGTTCCTTGAAAACAAACCGTACTTACAATCTGGGCGTTCTGTTCGTGGATGAACGGCAGAGCGGCCTGACCCACGAATACTTTTCCGCCGTGCTGGATAGCTTCAAGGTGGAAGCCGAGAAACACGGCTACGACATCACCTTTATCAACCACAATATCAGCGGCAAGAGCATGAGCTACCTTGAGCACTGCCGCTATCGCAATGTGGACGGTGTGGTGATCGCCTGCGTGAACTTCTACGAGCCGCAGGTGGTGGAGCTGGTGAACAGCGAGGTGCCGGTGGTCACGATCGATCATGTGTTCAATAACCGCATGGCGATCCTCTCGGATAACGTTTTCGGCCTGAAGGCGCTGGTGCGGCAGGCATGGGCCTGCGGCCACCGCCGCATCGCCTTTATCCACGGCGAAAAGACCGCCGTTACCGAGAACCGCGTTGCAGGTTTCTATCAAGCCTGCGAAGAGCTTGGCCTGAAGATCCCGGAAGCTTATGTGCGGGAGGGCATCTACCATGATGCCGACCGCTGTGCCGCTGAGACCAAAGCGTTGCTGGAGCTTCCGCAGCCGCCCACCTGCATCATCTTCCCGGACGATTTCTCTGCGCTGGGCGGCTACAACGCCATCAGCGAAGCGGGCCTTTCGATCCCCGAGGACATCTCGGTGATGGGCTACGACGGCATCTACCTTTCGCGGGTGGTCAAACCTCAGCTGGTGACCTATCAGCAGAACACCACCGCGCTGGGGCGCACCGCCGCCGACAAGCTCATTGAGCTCATCGAGCACCCGCGTGTGACCCTGCCCGAACAGATCCGCGTTTCCGGCAAATTGCTGGACGGCGGGTCGGTCAGCATTCTTTAATATGTCTCTAAAGGCTCTTGCTACGGAACCTTTTATGAAGAACACTTTTGTAAATAATGGAAAACCATGAAGGAGGTTTACCCTTATGAAAAAGATCTCTCGCCGTAATTTCCTGCTCGCTTCCGGTGCCGTGACCATTGGTGCAGCTCTGGCTGCCTGTGGTGGTTCTTCTTCCACCAGCACCGCTTCTTCTGCTCCGGCTTCCTCTGCTGCTTCCGCTGCTCCCGCAGCACAGGGCAAGGTGCTGAACATCTGGTGCTGGAATGATGAGTTCCAGAGCCGCTTCAACGACTACTATCCGGAAGTTTCCGAGATTGCAGCCGACAAGTCCACCACCACCCTGAAGGATGGCACCGTTGTGAAGTGGACCATCAATGCCAACGAGAACAACAACTATCAGAACAAGCTGGACGAAGCCCTGCTGAGCCAGGACAGCGCTGCTGATGACGACAAGATCGACATCTTCCTGATCGAGGCTGACTATGCTCTGAAGTATGTGGATTCCGATTACGTTCTGGATGTCAAGGCAGACATCGGCCTGACCGACGACGATCTGGCTGGCCAGTACCAGTACACCAAGGACATCGTTAGTGTGGACGGCAGCCAGCGCGGCACCACCTGGCAGGCAACTCCCGGTCTGTTTGCATACCGCCGCAGCATCGCCAAGGGTGTTCTGGGCACCGATGATCCCGCCGAAGTGCAGACCTACCTGTCCGACTGGGATAAGTTCAATGATGTAGCTGCACAGGCAGCCGCCAAGGGCTACAAGATGCTGTCCGGCTTTGATGATGCATACCGCACCTTCTCCAACAACGTGGCAGCTCCGTGGGTCACCGGCACTACCGTTACCGTTGATGAGAACATTATGAAGTGGGTCGATCAAACCAAGGAGTACACCGATAAGGGCTATAACAACAAGTCCAGCCTGTGGGACAGCCAGTGGGCAGCCGATCAGGGTCCCACCGGTAAGGTGTTCGGCTTCTTCTACTCCACTTGGGGCATCAACTTCACCCTGCTGGGCAACTCTCTGGAGACTCCTGTCGCTGAGGGCGGCAAGGAAGAAGTTGGCAACGGTATCTACGGCGATTACGCTGTGTGCGAAGGCCCTCAGCCCTACTACTGGGGCGGCACCTGGATCTGCGGCGCAGCCGGCAGCGACAACATCGAGACCATTAAGGATATTATGCAGAAGCTGACCTGCGATGAAGCCATCATGAAGCAGATCACCATGGATACGCAGGACTACACCAACAACGAGAAGGCTATGAACGAGATCGCAAACAGCGATTACAGCTCCGCTTTCCTGGGCGGCCAGAACCACATCGCTCTGTTTGCAGAGGCTGCAGCCAAGATCGATATGTCCAACGCCGGTCCGTACGATCAGGGCCTGAATGAGAGCTTCCAGAATGCATTCAAGGATTACTTTACCGGCAACGTGGACGAAGATACCGCAAAGGCAAACTTCGAGACCGCTATCAAGGAGAAGTATCCTGAGCTGACCGACGTGGTGTGGCCCGCATAATAGCAGCCGACCCTAAAACGGAAAAGTGAATACGCAGGGGCGGGCCGGACGCTGTTCCCGCCCGCCCCTGTTCTTTCCGCAAATTTATCAGGAGGCGATCCTATGGGAGAAAAGAAAAAGAAAGGGTCGATCAGCTACGCGAAATGGGGCTACATCTTCATTGCGCCGTTCTTCATCATCTTCGCGGTATTCCAGCTGATCCCTCTGGCATCCACCATTTACTACAGCTTTTTTGAATATTACCGCAGCGGCCTGAAGATCATTGGCCCGAACTTTGTGGGCCTGAAAAACTACATTACCCTGTTCGCCACCGATCTGCCCAAGTACTTTGGCAACACGCTGATCCTGTGGATCATCGGCTTTATCCCGCAGATCGCCATTTCCCTGTTGCTGGCAGCATGGTTCACCGATCTGCGCCTGAAGTTGAAGGGCCAGACCTTCTTCAAGACGGTCATCTACATGCCCAACCTGATCATGGCCTCCGCCTTTGCAATGCTGTTCTTCGCACTGTTCTCGGACAACGGCCCGGTGAACGCCGTGCTGCAGAGCATGGGCTGGATCAAAGAACCCATCAGCTTTTTGAACACCGTGTGGGGCAACCGCGGGCTGATCGGCCTGATGAACTTCCTGATGTGGTTCGGCAACACTACCATCATGCTGATGGCTGCGATCATGGGCGTGGATCCCACCCTGTACGAAGCGGCTGAACTGGACGGCTGCACTCCGAACCAGATGTTCTGGAAGATCACCATTCCGCTGATCCGTCCCATCCTTGTTTACGTCATGATCACCTCCATGATCGGCGGCCTGCAGATGTTCGATGTGCCGCAGATTTTGACCAACGGCAAGGGCGGCCCGGACCGCACCTCCACCACCATGATCATGTACCTGAACAACCACCTGTTCAGCAAGAACTACGGCATGGCCGGTGCAGTCTCGGTGGTGCTGTTCCTCGTGTGTGCAGTGCTGTGCGTTGTGGTCTACTTCTCCCTTACCAAGGAGGATGACGGCCTGACCCGCGCCCAGCGCAAAGAACTGAATGCCGCCAAAAAGGCAGCAAAAGGAGGGAAATGATTATGGCACACACTCCTAGAAATCAATCGGAAAAAGCAACACTGGCTGCACGCCGCGCATGGTGTTATCTGGTGCTGGTGCTCATCAGCTTTTTGTGCCTGTTCTTCTTCTATGTGCTGGTGATCAACTCCACCCGCACCCACTTCGAGATCCAGAAAGGCTTCTCGATGCTGCCGGGCAAATCGCTCATCACCAACTTCCAGAACGTGCTGGCCGATGCTAACATCCCTGTCATCACCGGCATCCGCAACAGCCTGATCGTCTCCGCCTGCTCGGCGGCGTTCAGCGTGTACTTCTCGGCCCTGACGGCCTACGGCATCTACGCCTATAACTTCAAATTCAAAAAGGCCGCGTTCGCCATTATCCTGCTGATCATGACCATGCCCACGCAGGTGTCCGCTCTGGGCTTTTTGCAGCTCATCACCAAGATGGGCCTGAAGAACAGCTTTATCCCGCTGATCCTGCCCAGCATTGCAGCGCCCACCGTGTTCTTCTTCATGAAGCAGTATCTGGACGCTTCCCTTCCCATGGAGATCGTAGAGGCTGCCCGCATCGACGGTGCAGGCGAGTTCTACACCTTCAACAAGATCGTGCTGCCCATTATGAAGCCCGCTCTGGCAGTGCAGGCCATTTTCTCCTTCGTGGCCAGCTGGAACAACTACTTCATTCCCGCTCTGGTGCTGGACAGCGCCGACAAAAAGACCCTGCCCATCCTGATCGCACAGCTGCGCAGTGCAGACTTCCTCAAGTTTGATATGGGCAAGGTTTACATGATGGTGGCTATCGCCATTCTGCCCGTCATCATCGTGTACCTGCTGCTTTCCAAGTTCATCGTCCGCGGTGTTGCTTTGGGCGGCGTGAAAGGCTGACGGCATTTTGCCGCAAACAACAAGAGGGTCCCGGAGAAAATTCCGGGACCCTTTTGCTGTGTTTAGGATATAAGGAATTTTTGGAAGAGATCAGGAGAAAAAACAAGGCATACACATTCTGTCGGAGGTTTTAAGGGGATAAGATTTACTCGCCGCGGACGGCTGCGAAACCTGCTTCCAGATCAGCAATGATATCGTCGATGTGCTCAGTGCCGATGGACAGGCGGATGGTGTTCTGATAGATCTGCTGCTCGGCCAGCTCTTCGTCGTTCAGCTGGCTGTGGGTGGTGGAAGCCGGGTGGATGACCAGACTCTTCACATCAGCAACGTTTGCCAGCAGGGAGAAGACCTTCAGGTTATCGATGAACTTGAATGCTTCCTCGCGGCCGCCTTTGATGTTGAAGGTAAAGATGGAAGCACCGCCGTTGGGGAAGTACTTCTCGTACAGGGCGTGATCCGGGTGATCCGGCAGGGAGGGGTGGTTGACCTTCTCCACCTGCGGGTGGTTTGCCAGAAACTCGACTACCTTCTTGGTGTTCTCCACATGGCGCTCGATGCGCAGGCTCAGGGTCTCGGTGCCCTGCAGCAGCAGGAAGGCGTTGAACGGCGAAATGGTGGCACCGGTATCACGCAGCAGGATCGCACGGATGTAGGTGACAAAAGCTGCGGGGCCTGCTGCATCGGCAAAGGAAACGCCGTGGTAGCTGGGGTTGGGGTCAGCAATGTTGCCGAACTTACCGCTTGCCTTCCAGTCGAACTTGCCGCTGTCCACAATGATGCCGCCCAGCGTGGTGCCGTGGCCGCCGATGAACTTGGTGGCGGAATGAACAACGATATCTGCGCCGTGCTCAATGGGACGGATCAGGTACGGGGTGCCGAAGGTATTATCGATGACCAGCGGCAGGCCGTGCTTGTGCGCGATGGCTGCAATGGCATCGATATCGGGGATATCGCTGTTGGGGTTGCCCAGAGTTTCCAGATAGACGGCCTTGGTGTTGGGCTGGATGGCATTCTCCACCTCAGCCAGATCGTGTGCGTTCACAAAGGTGGTGGTGACGCCGAACTGGGTCAGGGTGTGCTCCAGCAGGTTGTAGCTGCCGCCGTAGATGGTCTTCTGAGCCACGATGTGGTCACCGGCCTGTGCCAGTGCTTCGATGGTGTAGGTGATGGCAGCGGCACCGGAGGCGGTTGCCAGAGCAGCCACGCCGCCCTCCAGCGCAGCGATGCGCTTCTCGAACACGTCCTGCGTGGAGTTGGTCAGGCGGCCGTAGATGTTGCCGGCATCTGCCAGACCAAAGCGGTCTGCTGCGTGCTGGCTGTTGCGGAACACATAGGAAGTGGTCTGGTAAATGGGCACTGCACGGGAATCGGTTGCGGGATCGGCCTGCTCCTGGCCAACGTGAAGCTGCAGGGTCTCAAATTTATAGTTAGACATAGTATTTTACCTCTCTATTTATACTTATAGTATAATTTTCTGATACAAAAAATCCCGATGCGTGATACAAAAGCGCACCGGGCAAACACAATTCAAAGCGATTCTGTCAACGTCACATTCGGGTACACATTCGTGCACAGCAAGAGGGCATCGTACAGTTCACAGCAAGATGTTCTGCCCGGTCACCGCACATTCGCCCACAGCGGAAGTTTGCATGCAGCAGGTCGTTCCAAATCAGCTTCATATCCGTGCCCTCCTTTCCCGTAAAACTCTTTCCCACTCATCTACAAACCGGCACCTCTATCTGCTCTGTACCGGGAAGCAAAACCCTTGCTTTCTTTTTCCCACTAGGTTTGTGGATTTGTTGTTTGCATTATATTCCCTCTTACCCAGTTTGTCAATAGGTTAATTCCAGTTTTTTTCAAATTGAGTTTTCTGCACGATGCGCAGCCCGCATTTGCAGCATCCCGTTGTGCAGTTCCAACAGGAGTAACACTTCTGCTTCTTCAAAAATTTTATTTTTCCATTGATAAAACCTTAAAATTTTATTGTTATACTAAAGCTGTTCCTTGCAAACGCCCTGCAAATCGTTTATTATGGTAGCGTTCTTTTTTATCATCAAAGGAGTTTTTTCGATGCTGCATCGTTTCTTTCATTTTTTAAAGCAGAGCCTGCTCGTTGTTCTTTGCATCCTGCTGCTTGGCGGGCTGCTGGCAGGCGGCTGGTTCTTTTATCAGGGCAGACAGCTGTACCGCAGTGCCGCCAGCAGTTACCCAGTGGCTTCCATGTACGACACCATCTGTGCCCGCGGGAGCTATACTTCCTACGATGCGCTGCCGCAGATCTATATTAACGCAGTCATCTGCACCGAGGACGAGCATTTTATGACCCACAAGGGCATCGACCCGGGGGCCATTGCACGCGCCCTGCTGGCCGACCTGCGCACCCACTCGCTGGCCGAGGGCGGCAGCACCTTGACCCAGCAGCTTGCCAAGAACGAGCTGTTCACGCAGGACAAGCATCTGGCCCGCAAGGCTGCCGAGATGCTTGCTGCTTTTGATCTTGAAAAGACCTACTCCAAGCAGCAGATCTTTGAGATGTACGCCAACACCATCTATTTTGGCAGCGGGTATTATGGCATTGCAGAAGCTGCCGAGGGCTACTTTGGCAAGGAACCGGCCCAGCTGACCGATGCCGAAGCGATCTATCTGGCGGGTATGCCCAACGCGCCTTCCACCTACGCCAGCAGCCCGGAGCTTGCCTTCAAGCGGATGCAGGTGGTGCTCAAGCGGATGGTCAAATGCCGCGTGCTCACCAAGCAGCAGGCCGATGCCATTGCCGCAGATGCTGAAAACTTAACGGTTTAAACAAAACACCGCGCCCTGTCTGCTGCGGATCAGACAAGGCGCGGTGTTTTGTTTTGCGGTATTTGGTTTGGTAAAGGAGGAATCATGTTACCCGTTCAGGCGGTTGCGGCCCCGCCTGTCGGTAGCATTATCATACCAAAGAATTTCTGCGAAACCATGTTCTTTTTATGAAGATTTTGTAAACTCACTCCGGCGCTTTCATGCTTTCCACCATGCTGATATGCCGCACATGCCGCCGCATGGCAAAGCACACCACAAAGGTGAACAGCATCGTCAATGCCACTGCCAGCAGATAACTGTGGGGTGCAATGGTGCGAATAAACATCAGCTGATCCATTTCCACGGTCAGGACGATGAACCGGTGCAGCGGCACGCCCAGCAGCAGGCCCACGCCGGAGCCGATGAGGGACAAAAGCTCGATCTCGCGGAAGATGTAGCGGTACACTTCTTTGTCATAGAAGCCCAGAACCTTGATAGTGGCAAGCTCCTTTTTGCGCTCGGCAAGGTTGACGCTGATCAGGTTGTACAGCACCACCGCCGCCAGCGCCGCCGCGCACACGATGATCAGCACCACCACGTAGTTCAGGCTGCCGATCAGGCTGCCGAACATGGAGGTGGTGTCCTCGGTGAAGCTGACGCTGCTCACATAGTTGCAGTCCAGCAGCTTTGTGCGCAGGGCGTTGTACTCCGCCTCGGTGGTACAGCCGGTCAGGCCGTACACAGTATTCCACTCCGGCGTGCTGCCCAGCAGGGCCTGCAGCTGCGCATTGGAGAGATACAGCCGGGTGAACATGTAGTTCTCGGTAATGCCGGTCAGGGTCAGCGGCACGCGGCTCCCGTCTGCAGCCTCCACATAGAACGTATCGCCCACGCTCAGCTCCAGATTCAGGGCCGTTTTTTCGGTCAGGATCACGCTGTCCTCTTCAAAGGGAATGGGGTCGTGGCCCACCCGAGTGCGGAAGGTGAAGTATTCGGTCATCCGGGCATCGTCCTCCGCGCCTACGATGCTGACATCGGCGCTCCCGCCCTCTTCATTATAAAGGGTGGTGGACTTTGTGTAGAACGCGCCCCAGCTGCGGACCGCACTGCTGCTGTCCAGCGTGTCGGCAAGGCCCTGCTCCATGGTCAGCGCCTTTTCATCGCTGAGCGAGATGGTGAGATCGTTGTGGGTCAGCTGCCCGGACTGCTTGTCCACGATGGGCAGGATGGAATCCTGAATGCCAAAACCGATCAGCAGCAGCGCCGTGCAGCCTGCCACGCCCAGCACTGTCATGAAGAAGCGCTTTTTGTAGCGGAACAGGTTGCGGGCTGTGGTCTTTTGGGAGAAGCTCATGTGCTGCCACAGCGGGGTGATGTACTCCAAAAAGATGCGCTTGCCTGCCACCGGGGCCCGGGGCAGCAGCAAAGCTGCAGTCTTTTCCTTCAGGCTGGCACGGCAGGCGTTCCATGTAGCAAAACCGATGACGGCCGCGCTGATGGCTACGCTGGCTGCCGCCATGCCGGGGTAAAAGTGCAGCGTAAAGGTGGACATGCTGAAGATCATCTGGTAAGCATACCAGATGATGAGCGGGAACACCACAAAACCGATGACCATGCCCACGATGCTGCCCAGCACGCTGGCGCTGAGGGCATAGAACAGATACTTGCCTGCGATCTTTGCGTTGGAGTAGCCCAACGCTTTCAGAGTGCCCAGCTGCAGGCGGTTCTCATCCACCATGCGGGTCATAGTAGTAGTGGCCACCAGCGCCGCCACCAGGAAGAAGAACACCGGGAACACCCGTGCAATGGCATCCATGCGGTCGGCATACTGCTCAAAGGTGACAAAGCTCACGGTGGAGCTGCGGTCCAGCACATACCACTCGCCGCTCTTGATCTGGCTCACCTGCTCCTCGGCATCGTTCAGCTGGGCAAGGCCGTCGGCCAGCTGCTGTTCGGCATCGGCCTTCCGGCTCTCGTACTCCGCGCGGGAATCGGCCAGCTGCTGCACGCCGTCGTTGTACTGCTGCCAGCCCTCGTCCAGCCGGGTGCGTGCCGCATCGAACTGGGTGTAGGCTGTGGCCGTGCCGGTGGTCAGCTGCAGCTGCCCCTGCAGAAGCTTTACCTTCATCTGGCGCAGTGCTGCCTTTGCCTCAGTCACCAGCTGCTCGTTGGAAAGGCTGGGCGAAGAGATCAGCCCCTGTGCATACATCTGGCGCTTGCCCTCGTCCAGCTGGGCCTGATAGCCGTTCAGCTGGCCGCTGATGTTGTCGTAAGCATCCTGCGCCTTCTGCAGGGCATCCCGCAGCTCGGTGTACTCTTCATCGGCAGGTTCCGCTTCGTCCAGCGCCTTCTGCGCGTTGTGCAGAGCCGTTTCGGCATAGCCCAGCAGCGGGTCGGCCACCTTTTTCAGGTTCACCAGCATCTCGATCTGCTGCAGCTGATCCTCAAATTCCAGCAGCTGCTGCTCGCCGCTCACCAGCTCGTCCGCACCGCCCTGCATAGTATCCGGCAGGGCCTTTTTGTTGGCGGCAAGCTCCGCTTCGCCCGCGTCCAGCTGGGCTTTGGCGCTGTCCAGCTGTGCCTGTGCATCGGCCAGCTGCTGCTCTGCCTCCGCAAACTGACGGTCTGCTTCGGCTTTTTTGTCGTTGTACTCGGCCCGGGCGTCGGCCAGCTCTGCACTGGCGTCCTCGATCAGCTCCGCCCGCCGGGCCGTGCACTGTGCGCCGCTGATGGCCTTTACCCTTGCGGCTGTGTCATCCACCGCTGCCTGATACGCGTCCGAGTAATTATCATACAGGCCGGCATTTTTTACTTTGAGATAGCACGCCGTATAATAATCCGTGGTCAGGCTGCCCTCCGGCAGGAACACAATATCATCCAGCTGGCCGTCACCGGCGGTGCTGCTCTCCTTGTCCGTGGAAAAATGCTGCGGGTCCTGCACGGTGCCCACTACCGTGAACTGCTTCCGGCTCACATGTTCGGTGTCCTCCGGCAGGGTGAGCACCGTGCCCGGTTCCACCGGGTCGCCGTAGCCCATCACATGTACCACGCACTCGTCCGGGGCCTCAGGCATCCGGCCCGAGAGCAACACCAGACGGTTCATATTTTCTGCCGTGTCGGCCCCGGGGTCGGCGGGCAGCTGCTGCAGGCGCACCACCGCCGTCTCGCTCTGGCCCTGCCACTGGGCCTCCACGTCCTGATATTTCACCGGCTGCACAGCCTCCACGCCGTCCACGGCGGCAATGGCGGCAATGTCCTCCTCCGAAAGGCCCAGCGTGGACAGCACCCGCAGGTCGAACACGTTCTGCTGCACGTAGTATTTCTGCCCGGCGATGCGCATGCTGGGCGCAAAACTCATCAGGCCGGTCAGCATCATCACGCCCAGCGCTACGATGCCGAACAGCGAGACCATGCGGCTCAGGTTGTCCTTCATTTCCCGCAGGATGTTTTTACGATAACTTTTCAGCACAGCTCTCACCACTCAATCTCCTGCACCGGCACAGGGTGCTCGTTGACCTGATTGGAGACGATCTTGCCGCTGCGCACCTGAATGATGCGGTCTGCCATCGCCGTCAGGGCGGTGTTGTGGGTAATAACGATCACCGTGCGGCCGGTGCGGCGGCAGGTATCCTGCAAAAGAGCCAGCACCTGCTTGCCGGTCTTGTAATCCAGTGCACCGGTGGGCTCGTCGCAGAGCAGCAGCTTGGGGTTTTTGGCCAGTGCGCGGGCAATGGATACCCGCTGCTGCTCGCCGCCGGAAAGCTGGGCCGGGAAGTTGTTCAGCCGCTCTCCCAGACCCACGCTGCGCAGGGTCTCTTTGGGGTCCAGCGGGTCACGGCAGATCTCGCTGGCCAGCTCCACATTCTCCAGTGCGGTCAGGTTCTGCACAAGGTTGTAGAACTGGAACACAAAGCCCACATCGTACCGGCGGTAGGTGGTGAGCTCTCTGGCGGTAAAGTGGCTCACGTTCTGGCCGTCCAGCCAGACATTGCCCTCGTCGCAGCTGTCCATGCCGCCAAGGATGTTCAGCAGGGTGGTCTTGCCTGCGCCGGAAGGCCCCACGATGATGCAGAACTCCCCCTTATCCACATAGAAATTCAGGTGGTCTGCGGCGGCGATCTTCACACTGCCGGTCTGATAGTATTTGCAAACGTCCTCAAACTCCACAAAATGCTCCATGGCGTTTTTTCCTTTCTATCGGGAATGCATACTGTTTCAATTTAACTATAACATCTCCCGGCAGACTTTGCAAAGACATCTGCGCAAATTTTCAAAAACTTAACAGAAAAGCGCAAAAAGGGCCGCTGCACATCCCTGCGTGCAGCAGCCCTTTCATCATTTGATCTCAGCGGTCAGCGCCCCACGATCAAATCGCGGCGGCAGCGCAGGCCCACGGTGAGGAAGGTGTTTTCGCCCAGTCGGCGCAGCACCACGCGGTCGGTGCCCTTCTGGCCCTCCACCAGCAGAGACAGGTTCAGGGTGGTGGAGCCCTTCTCAGTCTGGACCACCAGCGTGCTCACGCCCTCGTTCAGCAGGGTCTGCATGTCCTGCACGGTGGTGCGGAAAGTAGCAGAACCGGCGGGCACATCCAGCGTCAGCACACTGTCCTTCTGGCGGGCAGTGTACAGCACTTCTCTGCCGAACAGGCCCTTGACGGTGTAACGGGCCTCGCTCTTTTTCGCCGCTGCATCTGCGGACGGGGCGGCCAGCTCATCGCCGGAGATCAGCATGATATTTCCCTGAATGGGGTTTCCCTCCGGTGCGCCGTAGCCGCCGTAGGTGGGGTCCTTTTCGCCGATCGCCACATCGGCGCTGTGCAGGGCGATATCCCCCTGCACCATCTGCTCCTGCGGGGGCAGATAGCCTGCGGCAGCAGGGTCGTTGATGTCTGCCTCTGCGGCAAATGCGCCCACGCTCAGCATGGCGGCAGCACCCAGCACTGCAGCGGTGGTGGTGACGGTACGGACAAATTTATGGTTCAGTTTCATTTGGAATACCTCCGTTGACGGCGGTTTTGCACCGCACATTTTTGTTTTGTGGAAAACCATGGTCTGCCATGCGGTGTAATACAAAACCGCCGCATCTGTCTTATAAACGGATGCGGCGGCGGGATTATTGCAGCAGGCTAAAAAAAATTTTTGGCAGCTCTGCCGCCGGGGTCACTGGGCCTGTGCCGGTTCCCGGTTCAGGATCTCCATGAACTCCTCGCCGGTGATAGTCTCTTTCTGGTACAAATACTGTGCCAGCTCATCCAGCTTGGCGCGGTTGTCGGTCAGGATGCGGACAGCCTTTTCGTGCTGGGCCCGGACCAGCTCCACCACCTTCTGGTCGATCTCGCGCTGGGTCTGCGCCGAGCAGGCCAGCGAGGTGTCACCGCCCAGATACTGGTTGTTCACGGTCTCCAGCGCCACCATGTCAAAGTCCTTGCTCATGCCGTAGCGGGTAAGCATGGCGCGGGCAAGCTTGGTGGCCTGCTCGATATCGTTGGAGGCACCGGTGGTGATGGATCGGAACACCACTTCCTCGGCGGCGCGTCCGCCGGTAAGGGTGGCGATCTTGTTTTCCAGCTCTTCCTTGCTCATCAGGTAGTGGTTGCCCTCGTCCACCTGCATGGTGTAACCCAGTGCGCCGGAGGTGCGGGGGATAATGGTGATCTTCTGCACAGGGGCAGAGTTGGATTGCTTGGCCGCCACCAGTGCATGGCCGATCTCGTGGTAGGCCACGATGCACTTTTCCTTGTCGGTGAGGATGGAGTTCTTCTTCTGGTAGCCTGCAATGACCACCTCGATGCTCTCCTCCAGATCGGCCTGCGTCACGCTCTTACGGCCTGCACGCACAGCGCGCAGAGCTGCTTCGTTGACAATGTTGGCAAGTTCCGCACCGGATGCACCGGAAGCCATGCGGGCCACAGTGTTGAAGTCGATGCCCGGGGCCAGCGCCACCTTTTTGGCGTGCACTTTCAAAATCTCTTCGCGGCCCTTAAGGTCGGGCAGCTCCACCGGCACACGGCGGTCAAAACGTCCGGGACGGGTCAGCGCCGGGTCCAGCGAATCCGGGCGGTTGGTAGCCGCCAGAATGATGACGCCGGTGTTGCTCTCAAAGCCGTCCATCTCGGTGAGCAGCTGGTTCAAAGTCTGCTCACGCTCGTCGTTGCCGCCGAGATTGCCGCTGTTGCGCTTCTGACCGATGGCATCGATCTCATCGATGAACACGATGCAGGGGGCCTTTTCCTTGGCCTGCCGGAACAGGTCGCGCACCTTGGATGCGCCCATGCCCACGAACATCTCCACGAATTCAGAGCCGGAAATGGAGAAGAACGGCACGTTGGATTCGCCTGCCACGGCCTTAGCCAGCATGGTCTTGCCGGTGCCCGGAGGGCCCACCAGCAGAATGCCCTTGGGCATGGATGCGCCAATGCTCTCGTACTTGCCGGGGTCGTGCAGGTAATCCACGATCTCCTGCAGGTTTTCCTTAGCTTCATCCTCACCGGCAACATCCGCAAAGCGGATGCCGTGGGTGGACTGCACATAGACCTTGGCATTGGATTTGCCCACGCCGCCGAACATCATGGACCCCGGGCCGCCGCCGGCCTTTTCCATCAGCTTTTTGTTCATCTGGTTGCCGATGAAGCTGAACAACAGGATGGGCAGCAGGAACCAGATCAGGAAATTGAGCATCGGCGACCCCTGCTCCACGATCTCGCTGGAAAACTGTGCTCCGGCATCATACAGGCGCTGGGTAAGCTCCGGGTCGTTCATCAGGCCGGTCTTGTAGACCTGCTTTTCCTCTTTATCGGTAAAAATGATCTGATTGGATTCGATATCCACACGGCCGATGTTCTTTTCCTCGGTCATGGTCATAAAGGTACCGTAGTCCACTTCCTCCACCTGACGCTCGCTCATCCACGGCAGCAGCACAAGGTTGAGCAGCAGCAGGACCGCCAGCACGATGGCGTAGTAGATCGCCAGCGGCTTTTTGGAAGGCTTGACTTCTTTCATGTGGCAATTCCTCCTTTGGTTCCTGATGCAAGTAGTATAGCACAGTAAAACCGGGCGCAACAGCAATTCGAGCACAACTTTCCAAAAACTTAGCAAATTGTTAACATTAACGCCTCGTGCATAATTTTGGAAAATTCTGCCCCTCATTTTGTGAAATTGTTTCATTTTGAGAATGAGTCAGATTGCTTGACACTGCCCGCGAATCATGCTAAACTTAGTCCACTTTGAAAAAAGCACAAATGCGTTGACGGGGAAAAAACGATTTTCTTCTGCGTACAGAGAGCCGCCGGGTGGTGCAAGGCGGGTGCAGAGGGTTTCGGTTACTGGCCCCTGAGCGGCAGGGCTGAACACACAAGTAGGCTCTGACGGATGTCCACCGTTACAAGGACAGCGATTCGCCGCAAAAAGCCGATCGTGCAAAGCGGCTGTGCCCAAAGGCGCAGCAAAGAGAGTGGTACCACGGGTGCCCTGTAGTTTGAACTTTACAGGCTCTCGTCTCTCAAGGTTTTCGCCTTGAAAGACGAGAGCCTTTTCGTATATCTGCCTTTTGGAAGCAGGCTTGCCTTCTCCGTCACGGCTTACGCCGTGCCACCTCTCCCAAAGTGAGAGGCCTTGGCAGTACGGCAAAGTTTTCGGTTTTGCCAAGGGCTCCCCCTTTGGGGGAGCTGTCGAACGAATGTGAGACTGAGAGGGCGAGGACGCTCACAAAGAGCATGGAGCAAGAAGTGTAAATTGTTTGGGAGGACGCGCAAATGATGGACGCAACCAAGTACGCTCCGGGTTACTACCCGGTACCCGCAGGCTATGACAGCTGGGTAAAGAAGGATCACATTGAAAAAGCCCCCGCATGGTGCAGTGTGGACCTGCGCGACGGCAATCAGGCCCTGATCGTGCCCATGAGCCTTGAGGAAAAGCTGGAGTTCTTCCAGATGCTGGTCAAGATCGGCTTCAAGGAGATTGAGGTGGGCTTCCCTGCCGCCAGCGACACCGAGTACGAGTTCCTGCGCACCCTGATCGAGAAGAACATGATCCCCGAGGATGTCACCGTGCAGGTGCTGACCCAGTGCCGCGACCACATCATCCGCAAGACCTTCGAGGCCGTCAAGGGCGCACCCCGCGCGGTGATCCACTTCTATAATTCCACCTCTGTGGCCCAGCGCGAGCAGGTGTTCCACAAGAGCAAGGAGGAGATCAAGCAGATCGCCACCGACGGCGCAAAGCTGGTCAAGCAGCTGAGCGAGGAGTATGATGGCAACTTCCTGTTCGAGTACAGCCCTGAGAGCTTTACCGGCACCGAGGTGGACTATGCGGTGGATGTGTGCAACGCCGTGCTGGACATCATGCAGCCCACCCCGGACCGCCCCATGATCATCAACCTGCCCGTTACCGTGGAAATGAGCATGCCGCATGTCTACGCAAACCAGATCGAGTACTGCGACAAGCACCTGAAATACCGCGACAGCGTCATCATCTCCACCCATCCCCACAACGACCGCGGCACCGGCGTGGCCTGCGCAGAGCTGGCCGTGCTGGCGGGTGCACAGCGGGTGGAGTGC
>NZ_FMFG01000023.1:0-38741 GCF_900066275.1 uncultured Faecalibacterium sp.
CTACACGCTGCTGGAACGCTGCGGCTTTGAGCCTGCCGGGTGGTTCGACAAGGACGATTTTCAGGCAATCTACAATTTTTCCACCCCGGATAGTGTTTACGCCCTCGGCGCAGCCGTCAGCGACATGAGCCGGGAGGTCTTACGCCAAATTGAACGCACCGTTAAAACAACCATTCGCCGCAGAAACAACGAAAGGAGCCAATATGAATATGAACAGCAGGAACGTGACCTACTCGACCGTCGGGGACTACCAGCTCCCGAACCTGACTTTGACCCAGCCCCGGAAGCCGCTGGGCAAATACGGCAGGCTGCGCCGGACGTACCTGAAAGACCATCGCCCAGTGCTGTACAACACGATGCTCCTGAACGGGAGCCTGTACCCGCACCTGATGGAGGTGGAGCAGACGGCAGAGAGCCGGATGCAGCAGACCATGGCGCAACTTCTGAAACAGAACCCGGCCCCGGACAAGGAGCAGAATCAGATGGCATGGGTGCAGCACATGAACAGCCTGAAAGCGCAAGCCGAGGAACTGGTGCTGACGGAGCTGATCTACAGCTAAGTTTTCTGGATGCTGTCCTCCCCACCGAAGCCCAGCAAATCGAAAAGATTGACCGAGCGGAGAGCGAAAAAACGCCCTCCGCTTTTGTTTTGTCGCAGGCTGAAATCGAGAACGAACTGCGTAAGCATGGTTCTGGGTTTACAGGTGGCAAGCAACGCATTATGGCACTGTACCAGACCCAGCCTGACCGAAAACTCCGTGCCAAGGCGTTGGCAAAGGAGTACGGCATCGGTGGGCATTCCCACGATTTTCTGGACGGAAGCCGGGGCTTTGTGAATCACGACTGGAAGGGTCTGGAATTTGACCATTACCCCGACCACCAAAAAATCACCCTGAAATGGGCGCAGGTGGAAAAGTATATCGACCTGATGATCCAGTCCGACCGCTACCTGACGGATGAAGAAAAGGAGCAGTGTACCACTGTACAGGAAGAAAACGGCTACAAAGTCGGTGACGATGTAATGGTTGATTTGCCCACTGGAACCATCGAGGGCACCATTGGCTATATCGGCGAAACGGATGTTCGCATCGACACCAGTGCACACGGACAGTCGTGGGATAACGAAGTTATCAACAAACGACAATTCGAGGACGGTCTGCGGCAGAATGAACCTAGCCGGCGTGTGGATGAAATGCTGGAGCAGGTAGAAACCATCTACAAGGAATCCGAGGTGCCGGAATATGAGCGTTTTTCTGTCCGCGAAGTGGTCGGAGGTACGTCCCAGCTTTTTGCTATCTGGGATGATCTCAATGAGGGCTACTATGCAAATGATAACGGAATGGCGCAATTTACAGACAAGGAGCAGGCCGAATCCTATTGCACCGCTTTGAAAAAAGAGACGGATGAACGAACCGCCGCCGATTGGCTTGCAGTGGAAAAGGCAAAGTTTTTGGCAGAAAATGAACCTGTTCCCGCTCTCCCCAAAGAGCGTGATTACCGTGTGGGCGATACAATCCGTCTGGACGGTAAGGATTTTACGGTCGAAACTGTCGGAACTCTGAACATCCAGCTTCGTGACCCGGATGAGGTCTATCCGGTTGCCCGCTCGGAAAGCAAGGAAAATCTGGAACGGCTGCTGCGCCAGCCGGGCAACATCCATCTGCACAACCTGACGGTCAATCTCACTCCTGCGCATGAGCCGGACGAGGACAAACCGCCACTTACGGACGAAGAATTGGACGAACTGCCCATCTCTAACGTAATGGACGGAAAAGTGCAGACCTTCCCAGATGCTGCTGCCTTGGATGAAGCTCTGAATGCTGAACCTGCGCCGGAGCCTGCCGGAAATTTCCACATCACGGACGACCATCTGGGCGAGGGCGGCGCAAAGCAAAAGTACGCGAGAAATATCGAAGCCATCCGCACCCTGTTCAAGCTGGAAGATGAACACCGGGGTGCCACCGCTGAGGAACAGCAGGTGCTTTCCCAGTATGTGGGCTGGGGCGGTCTGGCGGATGCCTTTGACCCCGGAAAAGATAGTTGGGCAAAGGAATATGCAGAGTTGAAAGGGCTGCTCTCCGAAGATGAGTACGCCGCCGCCCGTTCCAGCACCCTGAACGCCCACTACACCTCCCCGGTAGTGATTCGCTCTATTTATGATGCGGTCGAAAAAATGGGCTTCCAGTCTGGCAACATTCTGGAGCCGTCCATGGGCGCAGGCAATTTTTTTGGAATGCTACCCACCAGCATGGCAGACAGCCGCCTGTATGGTGTAGAACTGGACAGCATCACCGGGCGCATTGCGAAAAAACTGTATCCGCAGGCTGACATTACTGTGGCTGGCTTTGAGACCACCGACCGCCGTGATTTTTATGACCTCGCTGTCGGCAACGTGCCCTTTGGTCAATACAGAGTCAACGACAAGGCGTACAACAAACTTGGTTTTAGCATCCACAATTATTTCTTTGCAAAAGCCATCGACCAAGTGCGTCCGGGCGGCATCGTTGCCTTTGTCACATCTCGCTACACCATGGACAGCAAGGACAGCACCGCTCGCAAACACATGGCAGAGCGTGCCGATTTGCTGGGGGCCATTCGTCTGCCCAACAACGCTTTCCGTGCCAACGCTGGTACGGATGTTGTCAGCGACATTATCTTCCTGCAGAAGCGTGACCGCCCCATCGACCACGAGCCGGACTGGGTGCAGCTTGGCAAGACCGAGGATGGCTTTGCCATCAACCAGTATTTCGCAGACCATCCGGAGATGGTTCTGGGCGTACTCTCCACCGAAAGCACCCAGTATGGACGAGAGGAATTGACCGTTGCTCCCATCGATGGTGCAAACCTTGCAGACCAGCTTGCCGAGGCGGTACAGCATATTGAGGGGCAATACACCGAAGTTGAGGTAGAAACACCAGATATTGCGGATTCCGAAAATGAGAAGCACATTCTCCCGGCTGACCCGGATGTAAAAAACTTCTCCTATATCGTAGTGGACGGCGAAGTGTTCTACCGGGAAAATTCCGTGATGACACAGGTGGAACTGTCCGACACCGCCAAGGGGCGTGTCACCGGCATGGTGGAACTGCGGCAGATCGTCAATGAATTGATTCAGCAGCAGTTGGAGGATTACCCAGATGCCGACATCAAGGCAACACAGGAGCGTTTGAACGCCGCCTACGATGCCTTTACCGCCAAATATGGCTTGCTGAACGACCGCAGAAATGGGCGGCTGTTTGAGCAGGATTCTTCCTACTATCTGCTGTGTTCGCTGGAAAATCTGGACGAGCAGGGGCAGCTTAAATCCAAGGCAGCGATGTTCACCAAGCGCACCATTCGCCCGGAGCGCACCGTCACCAGCGTGGACACCCCCAGCGAAGCGTTGGCGGTATCTATTGGTGAGCATGGCAAAGTGGACTTGCCCTATATGGCAGAACTGCTGGGCACTCCCGGTGAGTATGGGCGCATTACCACCGAACTTTCCGGTGTGATCTTCAAAGACCCTGCCGCCGACCCCACCGACCCGGAAGCAGGCTGGCAGATGGCAGACGAGTACCTGTCCGGCAATGTCCGGTCAAAGCTGCGGATGGCGCAGTTTGCCGCCGAGACCAACCCGGAATTTGCCGTCAATGTGGAGGCGCTGACCAAGGCGCAGCCCAGAGAGTTGGAAGCCTCCGAAATTGATGTGCGCTTGGGTGCCACATGGCTGGACCCGGATATTATCCAGAAGTTTATGACTGAGACCTTCCAGATCCCCTACTATCTGCGCCATGCGGTCAAGGTGAGATATTCTCCGTATACCGCCGAGTGGCGTGTGGAGGGCAAGACCGCCACCGGGCGGAGTGACATTATTTCCTCCGAGACCTACGGCACTAGCAGAGCCAACGCCTATAAAATTTTGGAAGAAACTCTGAACCTGAAAGATGTCCGCATCTACGACACCATCGAGGATGCCGAGGGCAAGCCAAAACGTGTGCTGAACAAGCGAGAGACCATGCTGGCGCAGCAAAAGCAACAGGTCATCAAGGATGCTTTTGCCAACTGGGTCTGGCAAGACCCCCAGCGGCGCATTGCGCTGGTGAAGCAGTACAACGAGCTGTTCAACTCTACCCGCCCCCGTGAGTATGACGGAAGCCACATCAAATTCGTGGGCATGAACCCGGAGATCACCCTCCGGGAACACCAGCGCAACGCCATTGCCCATGTGCTTTATGGCGGTAATACGTTGCTTGCACACGAAGTTGGTGCGGGCAAGACCTATGAAATGGCTGCGTCTGCTATGGAAGCCAAACGGCTGGGACTGTGCCAGAAAAGTCTTTTTGTGGTGCCCAACCATTTGACGGAACAGTGGGCAAGCGAGTTTCTGAACCTCTACCCCAACGCCAAATTGCTGGTGGCACGGCGCAAGGACTTTGAGACCGCCAACCGCAAAAAATTCTGCGCCCGCATCGCCACCGGCGACTATGATGCCGTCATCATCGGCCATTCGCAGTTTGAGCGCATTCCGCTGTCCTTTGAGCGGCAGGAGCGTATCATTCAGGAGCAAATTTATGAAACGCTTGCCGCCATCAATGAGCTGAAAGTCCACGCAGGCGAGAAGTTCTCCATCAAGCAGATGGAAAAGACACGGAAAACGCTGGAAACCAAGCTGGAAAAACTGCGCTCCGATGAGCGCAAGGACGATGTAGTTACCTTCGAGCAGTTGGGTGTTGACCGTCTGTTTGTGGACGAGTCACACGCGTTCAAAAATTTGTTCGTCACGACAAAAATGCGAAATGTCGCAGGATTATCTACAAGCGAAGCGCAGAAATCCAGCGATATGTTCGGCAAGTGCCGCTATCTGGACGAGATCACCGGAGGCCGCGGCGTGGTGTTCGCCACAGGGACGCCCGTGAGCAACTCCATGACCGAGCTGTACACGGTCATGCGGTATTTGCAGTACAGCGCCTTGCAGCAGAAAAAACTGACCCACTTTGACTGCTGGGCATCTACCTTTGGCGAGACCACCACCGCCATCGAACTTGCCCCGGAAGGCACAGGCTATCGGGCGAGAACGAGATTTGCCAAGTTCTTCAATCTGCCGGAGTTGATGTCCATGTTCAAGGAGGTTGCGGACATTAAAACCAGCGACCAGCTGCATCTACCGGTGCCGGAAGCAAAGTTTGAAACCGTGGTGGCGAAACCCTCGGAAATCCAAAAGGAAATGGTGCAAGAACTGAGCAAACGTGCCGCAGAAATCCACTCCGGTGCAGTGGATGCTTCCGTGGACAATATGCTCTGCGTCACCAACGATGGCAGAAAAATCGGCTTGGACGTGCGCCTGATGAACCCCATGCTGCCGGACGACCCCAACAGCAAACTGAACGTATGCGTTCAGAACGTGCTGAAGATCTGGGAGGAAGGCAAAGACCAGAAGCTGACCCAACTTTTGTTCTGCGACCTCTCCACCCCGAAAAATGACGGCAACTTTAACGTGTACGAGGATATTCGCAAAAAGCTGATCGCTGCCGGTGTGCCGGAGAACGAAATCGAGTTTATCCACAACGCAGACACCGAAGCGAAAAAGGCTGCACTGTTCTCGAAAGTGCGCTCTGGCGATGTGCGCGTCCTGCTGGGCAGTACGGCAAAAATGGGCGCAGGAACCAATGTGCAGCAGCGTCTTGTGGCAGTGCATCATCTGGATGTCGGCTGGAAACCCAGTGATATGACCCAGCGCAATGGTCGCATCATCCGGCAGGGCAACATGAACAAGGAAGTCAAGGTGTTCAATTACGTCACCGAAGGCACATTTGATTCGTACCTCTTTCAGACCCTTGAGAATAAACAGCGATTCATCTCGCAAATTATGACTTCCAAATCCCCGGTGCGTTCCTGCGATGATGTGGACGAACAAGCATTGTCTTATGCAGAGATCAAGGCGTTGTGTGCCGGAAATCCGCTCATCAAGGAGAAGATGGACTTGGACGTTCAGGTCGCCAAGCTGAAGGTGCTGAAAGCCGACCATCAGAGCCAGAAGTTCCGTTTGGAAGATAAGCTGTTGACGAAGTTCCCGGCTGACATTCAGGAAACGAACGCCCACATTGCCGGGTTGAAAGCGGACGCACAGCTTGCCGCCGCCCACCCGCAGGGCAAGGAGGAGTTTTGCGGCATGGTCATTAAGGGTGTTGCCTACGACGAGAAAAAGACCGCCGGCGAGCGTCTGGTGCTTGCCTGTTCGGAGTTGCCCAACGCCGAGGAAAAAGTCATTGGCAGCTACCGGGGCTTTGAACTGTCCCTGCGGTTCGATACCTTCCGCAGCGAGTATCAGGCACTTTTGAAGGGGCAGCGGAAGTATACGGTGTCTTTGGGCACCGACCCGCTGGGCAACATTATCCGCCTGGATAATTCGCTGAACAGCTTCCCGGAGCGCATCACCGCCGCAGAGAACGAGCTGGCTACCCTGCATCAACAGCAGGCAGCAGCACAAATCGAGGTGGAAAAGCCCTTCCCACAGGAGGAAGAACTGGCAGAGAAATCTGCACGGCTTGCAGAGCTGAACGCCCAGTTGGATGTGGACGAGAAAAATCACGAGCCGGAACAGGACGAGGAAGAACAGGAGGGTGCCCCTCGCCGCCCCTCGGTGCTGGCGGCACTGGAAGAAAAGTCGGATAAGCCGGAGCCGGTGAAGCCCTTCCGCAGTTATTACGACAAGGATGGTGATGCCCGGTGAGCGACCGCCGCGACCAGCAACTCCATTTCCGAGTCAGCAAGCCGGAGTTGGAACGGATTCGGAACAAAATGGAATCCAGCGGCATTCTAAGCATTGGCTCCTATCTACGAAAAATGGCGCTGGACGGATATTGCCTGCATTTGGATCTGCCGCAGCTGCGCCGCATGGCGTATCTTTTGCAGATGTGCAGCAACAACCTGAACCAGTACGCCAAACGTGCCAACGAGTGCGGCAAAATCTATGACGCCGACATGGAGGACTTGCGCACCCGGCTGGATGAACTCATCAGCATCGGCAAGCAGATTCTTTCCCGGCTGGCAGAACTTTAAAACTTTCCCCGCAGTTGGAGGGCTGCGGGGTACATACAACGCTTGACATCCTTGCAACACAATTGTTGATACCTTTATAATAAAGGCGGAAAGGTTGGTGTTCGATATGATGTTTGTGCTGAAGAAAATTGCTCTTTTTCCTATTTCGCTTTTCGTTGCTTTTCTGGCTCTGATGGCAAAATGGCTGCTCACCTTGTCCAGCTATGTGGTCGCTCCGCTGATGCTCTACATCTTTGGCTGTGGCATCTACACCGCCTACCGCCAGACTTGGGATCAGTTTTTCATTCTGCTGGTGGCGGAGTTTATTTGCTTCGTCCTCTTTTTCGGTGCAACTGCCATCATAGAGGGCATTGGACGTTTCAGTGAATGGCTTTCAGAACTGTAAGAAGTACTTTTATCTTTGCCGCCTTCGGGCGGCTTTTTTGTTTGGACGCTGCGAACGCTACAAGTGGCTCAAGTATTCGTTAGCAAAGTGGCTCAAGTATTGGCTGTCACACGGGGGTGATTCAGAATGGCTGCAACACGTTTGATCGCGCTGCACAAAAACAAAGGCAAGTCGGTTGCGGCCTGCCTGAAAAGCCGCACGGACTATGCGAAGAATCCTGACAAAACGAACAAGGGAGAGCTGGTCAGCAGCTACGAGTGTAGCCCTTTGACCGCAGACGAAGAATTTATGCTTTCCAAGCGGCAATACGAACTTGCCACAGGACGCAGGCAGAAAAATGATGTGATCGCCTATCAGATACGGCAATCTTTCCGCCCCGGTGAGATCACCGCCGAGGAAGCCAACAAGGTGGGCTACGAACTGGCAATGCGCTTCACCAAGGGCAAATATGCGTTTATCGTTGCCACTCACACGGATAGGGAACACATCCACAACCACATTATTTATAACTCCACTGCGCTGGATGGAACACGAAAGTTTCGGGATTTTTTACTGTCCGGGCTGGCTGTGCAGCGGGTAAGTGATCTGATCTGCTTAGAACATCAGCTCTCTGTCATTGAGATAAAGCCTTACCGGGAGCGGCAGAAGCGCACACTCTACCCGCCCAGGGAAAGCAACCGTGACCGGCTATGTAGTGTGATCGACGGCATTTTGGCTGAAAAGCCCAAGGATTACGAGGATTTTCTGCAAAAGCTGGAACAGCAAGGCTATGAGGTCAAACGCGGGAAGTACACCTCCGTCAAGGGCGCACGGCAGAAACGATTCATCCGGTTCCGCACTCTGGGGGCAGGGTACAGCGAGGAAGAATTGAAAGCTGTCCTTGCCGGAGAAGCGGAACATCGGCCTCGGCAAAAGAGTCCGGCACCGGAGCAAAAATTTCAGATGCTGGTGGACATTCAGGCAAAACTGGCCGAGGGAAAAGGCGCGGGCTTTGCCCGCTGGGCAAAGCAGCACAACTTAAAAGAAATGTCCCGGACGCTGGTTTTCTTGCAGGAAAACAAAATCGGCAGCATCGAGGAAATGCAGGAGCGTGTGGACGTTGCCACTGCCCGTTATCATGAACTGGGCGATTCCATTAAAGCGTCAGAGAAGCGGCTGGCAGAAATCGCGGTGCTGAAAGCACACATCATCAACTATGCCAAGACGCGTCCGGTCTATGACGCCTACCGCAAGAACGGATACAGCAAACGCTTTCTGGAAACGCACCGCACGGAGATCACGCTGCACAAGGCAGCGAAAGCGGCATTTGATGAATCCAATTTGAAAAAGCTCCCCAAGGTCAAGGAGTTGGACGCGGAATATTCCAAACTGCTGACAGAAAAGAAAGCACGCTACCCGGACTACCGCAAAGCGAAAGAAGAAATGCAGGAGCTTCTTCGAGCGCAGAAAAATATTGAGCTTTTCTTCGATGAGGAAAAGAATCCAAAGCAAACCGAACATTCCAGATAAACAATACGACCCTGAGAACTTTGCCGCTTATCCGGCAGGGTTCTCAGGGCCTTTTTTGCTTATTGCTCAGTCTGTACTCAGAGCTGCATTTCCTGTATTTTCAATTTGTTTAGCAATCATGCGTTCCAGTTCCTGCGTGATCGTTGCACAATTTGCAACACGGTAATTCCAGAAATAAGAAACACCTTCGCACTCTTCCACGGACAAATCGCTGTTGACCAAAAGCAATCTTTCTGATGTCACGTTCAGCTTTTCGCACAGAGAAGCATATTTTCCATAATCAATGCTTCGGCTGGAGGATTTGGCTTCTACCCAGAAAAATTTTCCATTGATGGAGAACACGACATCCAGCTCATGCGTGCTCCCTACGGATGCCGTTTCTGAAAGAACCACATTGGAGCAAACCGAAACTTCTGCGCCCTGCTCCTCCTGATAGTGGTTCAGAATCTGCTGAACCTGATGCTCTACAAAAAGCTCCAGCCACTTTCCGCTCAAAAAATGCCGGACGGTTTCATTTTGCGCAAGTTCATAGACGATATTCTGCGGATAGATCACAATGGCTGCAAAAAGTCCCATTTTGTCCCACGTCTGAGCAATCTCTGAAAGTGTGGCGAACGATTTTGGGGACGTACCCTTTGGGATACGGAACGAAAAAGAGCCGTCGCTCTGCATATGTGTTCGGATAAACTGCAAGAAATCCACCACCACCGGGTCGCAAAGAGCCTCGCCTGTTTTCCATGCCATCCGCTGAACAGCAATCGGTGGAAGTTTTTCCGGCACGATCTGCTGAACGATTCTATACCCACAGCGTTCCAGATGCTCCAATGCGGTCAAAGGCTTCTGGATTTTTGCTTTGACTTCGGGCTTTTCTGCTCCGGATGTATTCTCGGCCAGATAGTTGAACTTCCATCCGTATTCCCAAGCAGGCGAACGGGTCAGTACTCCGACCGCATGAAATCCGCTGTCATGCTCCTCCATCGGAAAAGTAATCTTGTTCTTATGGATATTGATTTGGAGCGTTTTGCTTTTTAGTGCTTTCTGATAAGCGTCAAGAAAAAATTCCTTTCCCTTATACGCCAGCTCACTGGAATTATTTGCAGAAAGACCAGCATTTTTTGCCAAAGAGAGGAGCAGACAATTCGCTTTGGGCAGCTCAAGGATATGTTCCATCTGCGCACCGTCCGGAATATTTGCATTATCGGACTGCGACGATTCGTCTACCGGAATCTCCTTTGCTGGTGCAGAAACTTCGGGTGTCATTTTTGAAGCAGTCTCAGACTTTCCTGACTTGGGCAAAGGCTTGGGCTCCGTGTAAACTTCCGCAATGAATGATTCATAGGAATCGATGCACGGAAGTTTTCCTGCCGCTGCAAGTCCTACATAGATTGCAGCCGCCCGCGAGGAATCGCCATAATATTTTTTTGAATCTGCTGCGGCAGCAATATCAGAAAAGGCATTATATCTGCTCAACTGCGCAGCCTTTTTCGGGAACTGCTTCAACGCACGGCAGTAGAGCCACTCAAAAAATGAATCAGGGTACGGCTCTATCGGATACTCACTTCCTTCCAGAGAGTAGCGTAGCAACTTTCCATTGGTTCGCAGCCGAGTATCCTTATGGACTTTGGGTGGCTCACAGGTCAGAAGGTCAACGAATGGCCCACCCTGTTCAAATACCTTGGCGGCTTCAAAAACCGTGCTGATGGGCACATCCTGCGCAACAGAATCCAGACGCAGCAGAAGCCGCAGAGAAGAAACAGCCTCCCCCTCCGGTTGAACGGATGCAGAGCTGACTTCCAGAATCGAAACATTTGGGTCTGTCGTATGGACAGCATCATGGACGGCACGGATATTCTGCCGCTTGCTGCCTTTTATCCATGTGAATGTCACTGGCTGTTCTTTGCAGTAGGGATAGCCGGATATGGGAAAACAAATGGTTCGTGTTGCCATGAACACCTCCAACTTTTTAGAACAAACAGGTTTATGTAAATCAAGTATAGCACAATTCCGGATGTGCTGCATAGCACTATTTTCTGCTTCCAGGAAGCCATCTGTGCAAAAAGTGCCGATACCACAGGCATCGGCACTCAGATCAAAAAAGCATTTTGCAAAAATACGCAGCCTGCATCCACCGGATGCAGAACACAAGGGGTTTGGGCACAGCCCAACAAGCATTTTGAATTTAGATTTTGAAAAATCCGATTCAAAAATCGCAAGTTGGTACCAGCTTGCACTGCTTGCTGGTACAATGTCATCGATGAAACAAAAATAGTTTCATCAAAGACGGTTATATGGTTGTGCCGATTTCCAAAACATAGTAATATTGAAGTACTAACTGGGGCTGAAAGTGGCAAAACTGCTTGCTTGGTTTCCATTCAGGAATTACTAACAGCGTAGACCGTCCGTTCGCTTCGTAAAAGATTCAATGTTTTGATTGGTTGGGTCGGCACAACCGTTACCCGTGTCAACAACGCGCCTGTTACTTTTGCGAAGAAGCGAAACTGCCCTGAAAGGAGAGGTGTATATGAGTTATTGTCCGGTAGCTGGAATTGATGTCAGCAAACGATTCAGTGATATGTGCATTTTGTCGCCAGACAACAAAATCTTTGCGCAAGAAAAGATTTATCACGACGAAACATCGATAAATCGAGCGAACGCCCTACTCCAAAAGGCTGAGCGGCTTTTTTTCAGGAAGCCTGTTATTGTGATGGAGTCCACTTCACACTACCATTTGATCCTCTTTCAATTTTTCTCAGAGCATGGATATGACGTGATCGTGGTGAATCCACTTCAAAGCAATTCGATGAAGGACTTCTCTATCAGAAAGAGGAAAACCGATCGTGTGGATGCCTTCAAACTGGCAATGATGTATCGAACAAAGACATTGCGTCCTTCCCAAATTCCTCAAACGGCAACGCGTGCGCTACGCCAGCTCTGCAGACATCGTGCGGAATTGTTGAACGACGTTTCGAGTTATAAAAACCGATTAACAGCCCTTTTGGATCAGACCTTTCCGGGCTATGATAAGGTCTTTTCCGATGTGGGAGGCGTCACTTCTTGCGCTGTGCTTGTACGTTTTCCAACGCCGACCATTTTGCTTGTGGAGGAAGAATCAGAACTGGTTGAAGTGATTGCTTCTGCAAGCAAGTCTGGTTATAGTTTTGCTAAAAAGAAAGCTGGATTGCTAATCTCCGCAGCACAAAAAGCACAGGCATGGGGGATTCATTCATGTGCCGATGAGACACTCATTGTGTGTACCATTCAAATGCTTCGTACATTGTCCGAGAGTGTGCTTCAAATAGAAACCGCAATAGATAATTTGCTGGCTCAGATAAAAGAAATGCGAAATAACGTTTCTTTACTGCAAAGCATCCCTGGTATTGGTAGTCATTCGGCAGCCCTTTTACTAGGAGAAATCGGAGATATCTCGTTGTTCAAAAAGCCGAAACAGCTTGCAGCATATTTTGGTTTAGACCCAACAGAGCGGCAATCCGGATCATTCAGAGGAACAAAGAACAAGCTCTCAAAACGTGGCTCTCCCTATGCAAGAGCTGCACTTCACATGGGAGTGGTTAATTCGATTTGTAAGCGCGGAAAGGACTCTGCAGCGAACCCCGTACTGCTCAGTTATTATGAAAAGAAATGTAAAAACAAACCGGCAAAGGTTGCTCAAGCAGCGTCAATGCACAAACTGGTCTTTATAGTCTTTGCAGTCTTGCGTGACCAGAAGCCCTTCGAACTGAAAACGCCAGAGCAGCATGCTGTTGAACAGGGATTTGTAAAAGCAGCCTGAAGTTTTTAAGAGATTCAAGCCCTGAAACAAACACAGGGCCTTATTTGGTATGCGAAAAATTCGAATTTGGCATCTTTCACTGCCCTTGTTCTTTACTTGGTGTAAGCGATGGCAGGGCTATAAGTGATGAATACCGAACTCAAACCGTTCGATTTCGTTCTTATTGGCTACCTGTGCTATTGACTTTGCTTAATTGGTCTACGGCTATGAACGCCTTTTGAATTGCAAAATGATTTTTCAGTTGCTATACTGGGCTTATCAAAGTTTTTTCGGGAGGACGTCGCAGTGACCGCACAGACAATGCAAATCGGGAGCAGACCTTGCCGCATTTACGGCGAAGCCCATGCGGAATACCTGCTGCTCCAAATGACCGGCGAACATGAGTTGCAGAGCATGGATCATGAAGTGGCGGCTATTGCACAAAGCAACCGAAAGTATCTGTTTGTGGCCATCCCGGTGGAAAGCTGGAACGATGCACTTTCTCCGTGGGAAGCCCCTGCTGTATGGGGAAAGCAAGGCTTCGGCGGTAAGGCTGCGGACACCCTGCGCTTTCTGACAGAACAGGTCGTGCCAACGCTGAAACAACAGTTCAATCTCCCGGAAAACGTCAAAATCATTCTGGGTGGCTACTCACTGGCCGGGCTGTTTGCGTTGTGGGCATCCACCCAGACTGATCTGTTCTATGGTGTCGCCGCCGCATCCCCCTCTGTTTGGTTTCCGGGCTGGATGGAGTTTGAACAGCAGCATCCGATACAGGCACAGCACATTTATCTGAGCCTTGGCGACAAGGAAGAGCGCACGAAAAACGCTGTCATGGCTGCGGTGGGGGATAATATCCGCACTCTGCACAGTCGGCTTGCAGAGCGTGGCGCAGACTGCACCCTTGAATGGAACAGCGGCGGGCATTTCAAAGACGCCGACCTACGCACTGCGAAAGCCTTTCGGTGGGTGATGGAGGAAAGCCGATGAATATTTTGATCGATGCAGACGGCTGCCCGGTCGTCGATCTGACTTTGCAGATTGCAAAACGGTTTGTCGTTCCGGTCATCATCCTGTGCGACACCGCTCACCAGATTGAGCGGGAAGGTGCGCAGACGCTGGTGTTCGACAAAGGAGCGGACAGCGTGGATTTTGCTCTCGTCAACCGGGTAAAACCGGGAGATGTGGTCGTAACACAGGACTACGGGCTGGCGAGTATGTGCCTTGCCAAGTGCGCCCGGGTGCTGAATCAAAATGGCTTGGAATACACCGCCGACAACATAGACGCTCTCATGCTGCGGCGTTATGAAAACAAAAAGCTCCTTCTTGCCGGAAAGCACCCCAAGGGGAGCCCAAAGCGGACGAAGGAGCAGGATGTCAGGTTTGCGGACACGCTTGAGAAGACTCTGAGCAAAAATTATTGATACATTCTTTTGGAAGGCTGGAGAAATCCAGCCTTCTTTTTTGGCGAATATCGATTTGAATGATTACATCTTGGCTACAGATTGTAAGTTGTGGGTGCAGAATAGCCCTTTTCATGGGCTCGTATATAGAGGGGTATTTCTTCGGAGTATCTTCTTTCACGAATGTTTGCTTGTACTCGTATGATTATTATGACAATTCCGTTTAATAGCAGACGCACGATTTGCAAATGCAAATTGTGACTTTTTTGTTAATTTTCAAAAGCATTGCTACGTTTTGGCCTTTCTCGATGCCTACCAATTAGAGGGACAATTTTTCGGAAGCCTTAAATTTCGAAGATTTTCTATAAAACTCTGTTCTTTGAAAACAGAATAGTTCAATCGTCCGGCACTTCACAAAAGGTACTTCTGTAACTCGCAGCCCGGTCATAACGAAGACGGGGTGGCTGAAATGCCAATGGTGCGGTGTGAATCCGCTGCCGGACGATTCCCCACTCCTAGGGTGCCGAGGGCGAATATGGGAGACCTATATCATATTGACGCAGATGGACTGTAAGCCTATCTGCGACGCGAGAGTTGAAACTACTGTCAGCTCTCTTTACATTGCCACCTGACCGCAGGTGACACACTTTTTGACATTATGAAGGCTTCTTTTAGGAGTTCACTTTTGTCCGCTTATTACAATTCGGTTACAGAATCGCCTTGGATGCTATGGAATGACCTATTTCAAAGGTTCGTATATAGAGGCATCTTTTTTCAAGACCACTTTCAACTTCAGGCACTGCAGTTGTTGCAAAGTTCCACCCTCCATCGGTCGCCCCATGGACCGACGTTATTTTAACCGAGTGGCCACATCAACTATATTTTTCAAGAACTTTTCAACAAATTTCTTTTTCGGGTTATATTTTGGCCTTTTTCGTCGGCTACCAATTAGAGGGACAATTTTTTCGGAAGCCTTAAATTCCGAAGATTTTCTATGTAACTCCGTTCTTTGAAAACAGAATAGTTCAATCGTCCGGTACTTCACAAAAGGTACTTCTGTAACTCGCAGCCCGGCCATAACGAAGACGGGGTGGCTGAAATGCCAATGGTGCGGTGTGAATCCGCTGCCGGACGATTCCCCACTCCTAGGGTGCCGAGGGCGAATATGGGAGACCTATATCATATTGACGCAGATGGGCTGCAAGTCTATCTGCGATGCGAGAGTTGAAACTACTGTCAGCTCTCTTTACATTGTCACCTGAACGCAGCCTTGCTGCAAAGGATGACACACTTTTTGACCTTAAACTACTTATGCAGAAGGAGTGCCTATGAAGTTTAACGATGCCTATTCCCAGATGTTTCCCGGTTACCCCGATGCCGTCAGCCTTCAGCAGGCTGCGGAGATGCTTGGTCTGAACCGCCATACAGTTGGGGACCTGATCCGTTCCCGCCGCCTGTTTGCGCTTAAAATCGGCCGCACCTACCGTATCCCGAAGCTGAGCGTGATCGAGTTCCTGCTCACCGGACAGAGCACCTTCCCGGCTGGAAATCCGCCGCTGGATGTGGTATGCTGTGGGTGCAGCAACGGACAGCACGCCTGTTGACCCAAAGGAGGTTTATGATGAAAACTACAGGGTCTGTCCAAGAGAAAAATGGACGTTTCTATTTCGTGGTCAATCTTTATGATGCCAACGGCAAGCGGAAGATCAAGTGGATCTCCACAGGTCTGACCGTCCGGGGCAACAAGCGCAAGGCAGAATCCATGCTCCGGGAAGTATTGCTCCACTATGATGAGACCGGGGAGCTGCCCACAGGGCGGGGCGGAGCCTACGAAAAAGTAGATGCTAAAACCGCTAAGCCCTTGCCGCAGCATCTCCAACCCGTCAGCAAGTCGGAGATGCTGTTTCTGGACTATCTCAACGAGTGGGTGCAAGTCCATAAAGCATCCATCCAGCCTGCAACCTTTATCAGCTACAATCGGATGATCACCGGGCGCATCACGCAGTATTTTGAGCCGCTGGGCTTGAAGCTGTGCGAGGTCACGCCGCAGGTGCTGGATGAGTTTCAGGAGAAGATCTTGCTGGAGGGCTACACCACTAACACGGTCATTCACTACCACGCCATCTTCGGTAAAGCGTTCAAGGATGCCGTCCGCAAGGACTATCTGGAAACCAACCCGATGCTGAAAGTTGACCGTCCGAAGAAGAACAGCTTCCGGCCCAACTTCTACTCCAAGGATGAAGTCCAGCAGCTGCTGGAAGTATCGCAGGATGACCCCCTGCACCTGTGCATCCTCATTACAGCCTACTACGGTCTGCGCCGCAGCGAGGTGCTTGGGCTGAAGTGGTCGTCTATCGACTTTGAGCGCAAGTCCATCACCATCAATCACAAGGTGACGGAACAGTTAGTGAACGGCAAGTACGTTCCTGTGGTCAGCGATGTGATGAAGAACAAGACCAGCTGCCGCACCCTGCCGCTGATCCCGGCTGTGGAAGAAGAACTTCTGAAGCAGAAGGAAAAGCAGCAGCTTTACCGCAAGCTGTTCAAGAAGAGCTACAGCACTGAGTATCTGGATTTCGTCTGCACCGATCAGGAAGGCAAGCTGATCCGCCCGAACTTCGTGACGGAGCACTTTGATTGGCTGCTGACCAAGTACGGGCTGAAGCACATCCGTTTCCACGATCTGCGCCACAGCTGCGCCAGCCTGATGGTGATGAACGGCGTATCTATGAAGCAGGTTCAGGAATGGCTGGGGCACAGCACCTTTTCTACCACCGCTGACATCTACGCACATCTCGATTACAAAAGCAAACAGGGGTCTGCTGGGGTCATTGCGAACCTTCTGGGAGAATCCAAACTCCCCAAATAATTATGGATTTATCGTTCATATATAAAGCGTACTGCAACAAGAAAAAAGCGGCCTTTCTCTGCTTGATGCAAAAGAAAAAGTCGCAGATTCGTTTGAATCTGCGACTTCTGGCGGAGATGGTGGGATTCGAACCCACGTGCCCGATTAAGGACAAAACGATTTCGAGTCGTTCTCGTTACGACCGCTTCGATACATCTCCAAGTATATTTTCATGGCAAATTTACGATTTGTATACCGCAAATCGGCCTTGAAACTTGGAACAGTTGCTGTTAGAATATTGTTAGAAAACGCATCGTTCAGACAGGTTTTGAAGCCTGTCAGGACATCAAAATTGACGTTCTCTCGTGTGATATGGAGACATCCAGCGAAGCATCCACTTGGATTTCGAGTCGTTCTCGTTACGACCGCTTCGATACATCTCCATATATTAGCCTTTACAGTATAGCAAAAAAGCGGTTTTCCGTCAACACTTTTCTCCCGTTACGGCACGGCACGGCTGCAAGCCATACGCAGCCGTGCCGTTTTGCGTTTTTGGGGCAGAAAGCGCGGTTTCTTTGCAAAAAAGGCTGTTCTTTTGGGCGGGAGCCGAGTATAATAGGAACGATATTTTTCAAATTTGAAGTATAGAGGAGAGCATTCCAATGGCACAGGCAAAACAAGATATGGGCACCGGCAGCATCAAAAAGCTGATGCTGCAGCTCATGATCCCCGCCGTGGTGGCGCAGGTGGTGAACCTGCTGTATAACATCGTGGACCGCATTTACATCGGCCACATTGCGGGCATTGGCGCGGCAGCGCTGACCGGCGTGGGGCTGTTCACACCCATTCTGATGCTGCTGAACGCTTTTGCCATGCTGGTGGGCGCGGGCGGCGCGCCGCGCACCGCCATTGCTCTGGGGCAGGGGGACAGGCAGCAGGCCGAAAAGATCGTCTCCAACAGCTTTACCGTACTGATGTTCTTTGCCGTGGTGCTGACCATTGGCTTCTATGCCGGGGCACCGGTGCTGCTGCGGCTGTTCGGTGCCAGCGATGCCACCCTGCCGTACGCCCTGAGCTACAGCCGCATCTACATTGCAGGCTCGGTGTTCGTACTGGTGGTGCTGGGCATGAACCCTTTTATCACCACGCAGGGCTTTGCCAAGACCAGTATGCTTACCACCGTGATCGGCGCGGTGATCAACATTATCCTCGACCCCATCCTGATCTTCGGGTTCGGGCTGGGCGTGCGGGGCGCGGCCATTGCCACGGTGCTCAGTCAGGCCGTGGGCGCGGCATGGATCATCCGCTTTCTCACCGGCAAAAAGACCATCCTGCGCCTGCGCAGAGACTACCTGCGCCCGGAAAAGCAGATCATTCTGCCGGTGCTGGCGCTGGGCATCTCCTCGTTTGTGATGCTCTCCACCGAAAGCCTGCTTTCCATCAGCTTCAGCTCCAGTCTGGCGCGGTACGGCGGCGATGTGGCTGTGGGTGCCATGACCGTCATCACCAGCGCATCCCAGCTGTGCACGCTGCCCATTCAGGGCATCTGTCAAGGCGGACAGCCGGTGATGAGCTTCAACTTCGGCGCAGGCAAGAAGGCCCGCGTCAAGGAAGCCTTCCGTTTTCAGCTGACGCTGTGCGGGTCCTACACCTGCTTGTTCTGGCTGTTGATGATGCTGTTTCCCGGCGCGGTGGCGGGCATTTTCACCTCGGACACCGCACTGATCCAGTACACCACGTGGGCCATGCGCATTTACATGGCGGGCATTTTTGCCATGGGCTTCCAGATCGCCTGCCAGCAAAGCTTTATGGCGCTGGGGCAGGCTAAGGTCAGCCTGCTGCTGGCCTGCCTGCGCAAGATCATTCTGCTGATCCCCCTCATCTTCATCCTGCCGCACCTGCTGCCGAACCCGGTGTTCGGCGTGTTTCTGGCCGAGCCGGTCAGCGACATTCTGGCCGCCACCATCACCACCATCACCTTCTTTGCCCGGTTCGATAAGATCCTCGACCGCGGTGCCGCTCACGTATGATCCCCATGCAAGAACGCCTGCCGGGCCATTGAGCCTGACAGGCGTTCTTTTTATGCGTCTTCCGTGATTATTTTCCGCCGGGAAAGGAACACGTCCTTATTGAAGGGCGAAACATACGTGCACTCATACTGCACCGCCTTGATGCGGCTGTAAACAAAGATCCTTCCATCCCGCAGTACACCACGGGAAGTGATATCCATGACCGGCAGCCCCTTTTTGCAGTGCAAAAGTTCGGCGTGCTCTGCATCCAGTGCTGCTGCATGGTAGTTGGTAATAAAGTAGGCAATGCGGTACTTCTGCCGCAAGGCATAGCTCTGAATAGAATCCTCCAGCACCTCCCGGTTCAGCTCCGGAAACAGCGCACAGGGCATCCAGCCAGTCTCTACCTGACTGATCTCATACCGCACGATACGGATGCGGCGGAACTCCCACAGGGTCTCGCCGGCTTCAAGATTGAACACCCGGCGCAGCTCCGCCGTAGGCTCCACCTGCTTCAGGTACAGAGTTCTGGAACGCAGCTCCTCATAGGGCACTTCGGTAAGGGAATTGTAGACCATAGGATGCCCCAGTGCCTTTTTGTTGATATAGGTACCATCGCCCTGTGTCATATAGATCAAACCAATGGATTGCAGCCTTCCCAGCACCTTCTGGATCGTGAAACGGGAAACGTGATAGATCTCTGCCAATTCCCGCTGGCTGGGCAGCTTGTCCATTATGGTCTTGCGCTGAAAGATCTTGCTGATGAGGTCTGTAACGATGAACTCAGTCTTTTTGGCAGTCACAGGCAGTATCCTCCCTTGGGGTCTTTTGCTAAGGATACCACACTGGGACAAAAAGTGCAAAGTCCTGCACATTATTGAAAGCGGTCGGTCACGGTGTCACCAGCGTACCATCCGGGATACGGCTCTGGGTCCACTCATGGGGACGGTAGCGCACCGGATACTTGACGATCTCCTTTTCGTCGATATCCACACCGATGCCCGGACGCTCAATAGGGTAGAAGTAGCCGCCTTTTGCCTCGTTGTAGCCGGGGAACACTGCCTTGATCTTGTCTTTCAGCTCGATGTTCTCCTGAATGGCGGCATTATGCAGATGGATGTTCAGGTGGGTATTCACCGCCACCCCGATGGGGGTAATGTCCGATGGGGTATGCCATGCGATACGCACGCCAAAGGGTTCGCAGAAGTGCGCCAGCTTTACCGCCGGGGTAATGCCACCCAGCTGGGAAACATGGCAGCGCAGGTAGTCCACGCGGCGGTTCACGACCAGTTCTTTCCATTCCATGGGGTTATTGAACAGCTCGCCGGTAGCAATGGGGGCCGCACACTGGCTGCGCAGCTGGGCCAGCCACTCGTTCTGATCCGGCGGAAGCAGATCTTCGAGGAAATAGGGAGCGTACGGTTCCAGCTCCTTGGCAAACCGGATCGCCTGATTTGGGGTCAGCCTTTCATGCACATCGTGCAGGATGTGGAAGGAGCTGCCGTACTTTTCCCGCAGCTTGCCGAACATATACACGGTGTTGCGCATGTAGTCGTCCTGGTTAAAATAGGTGCCGGGCAGGGGGTTTTCCGGGGTATTCAGCTCGTCCGGGATCCCGCCGTAAAAGCCCAGCTGGCAGCGGATATAACGGTAGCCCTCCTTGTAGATGCGGTCCACCTCGCGGTATAATCCTTCCAGATCATCCGCCACGGCGTGGGTATAGGCCGGGATCGCCGTCCGCGCCTTGCCGCCCAGCAGCTGGTACAGGGGCATATCTGCCAGCTTGCCCTTGATATCCCACAGCGCCATGTCGATGCCTGCCACGGCGTTGTTCAGCACCGGGCCGTTGCGCCAGTAGGAGTTGACCATCATCAGGTTCCACAGGTCTTCAATATCGTTGGCATCGCGTCCGATCAGGATGGGCTTGAGGTAATCCTCCACCGCGCATTTCACCGCCAGCGGCCGCTGCTGGAAGGTTGCGCAGCCCACACCATAAACGCCCTTATTCGTGAGCACCTTGACAGCCACCAGATTGTGGCGTTCCGGGTTCGTGACAAAACATTTGATATCTGTAATGATCGTAGGTTTCATAAGAAGCACACCTCTTTATAGCAGATTGAAAAGGGTTTGCATTTTTGCTTGCAGAACTATTCAATCATACCTTTGGCGGCAAATCAATTCCTGCTTTTTATTTGGCGAAAACCGCAAAATAAAACAGTCCAATTTTTGAAACTAAAATCATTTAACAGCATGTTATCGTCGCTTTTTGAAATCATTCCAGAGAAATGGTATGTTTTACAATGAAATTTTTCCGTGGTATATTAGCGTCACAACGCACGTGCTGGATTTTCGCTTTGGAACACAATCAAGGAAAAAGGAAACCGAAGAAGGAGGCTCTCCCTTATGGAAAAGACTGAAGTCGTCGCAAAAATCATCGAGTATGTCGGCGGCAAAGACAATGTTGTGAACACTTGGCATTGCATGACCCGTCTGCGCTTTGAGCTCAAGGATACCAGCAAGATCCAGGAGGATGCTATCAAGGCGCTGGATGGTGTCATTGGCGTGCAGTTTGCCAAAGGCCAGCTGCAGATCGTGCTTGGCACCAGCGTCCATAAATATTACGACATCGCCCTGCAGATGCTGGATCTGAAGGAGGATATCGCAGCTCCTGCCCAGCCGGAAAAGAAGAAAGACTTTATTTCCTGGTTCATGGATATGGTGTCCGGCGTATTCGGCCCCATCGTGCCCGCCATTGCCGGTGCCGGTATGATCAAGGGCCTGATGGGCGGTCTTGTCGCTCTGGGCGTTGTATCCAACGCCACCGACACCTATAAGATCATTGATATGCTTGCCAGCGGCGTGTTTACCTTCCTGCCGTTCTTCATTGCCGCATCGGCCGCAAAAAAATTCAAGACCAACCAGTATCTGGCCATTGCCATTGCCGCCACTCTGATGTACCCCACCATGGTGGATGCTGCCAAGGCAGGCGAGATCAGCAACTTTATGTTTGCAGGCATCCTGCCCATCCCGGTGTTCAACTATTCCGGTTCGGTCATTCCCATCATTTTCGGCGTATTTGCTCTGAGCTATATCTACAAGTGGGTCGATAATATCGTTCCCGAAGCCGCCCGCACCGTTATCACCCCCACCATCACCCTGTTCATTTCCGGCTTCTTTGCCCTGACGGTCATTGGTCCCGTGGGCATTTACATCGGTAAAGGTCTGGCATGGATGCTGGATGTGCTGTTCGGTATCTCTCCCATCTTTGCCGGTGTCGTCATGGGTCTGATCCGCCCCGCTTCCATTCTGGTGGGTATGCACCACGCCATGACTCCTATTGCTCTGGAGAACTTTGCCACCAAGGGCTACGACATGCTCATGCCCATGATGTTCATTGCAAATCTGTCCATTGTGGGTGCCGCCGCAGGCTGCTATTTCAAAGAAAAGAGCCAAAAGGAACGTTCCATCGTTCTGTCCTCCGTTCTGTCCGGCATTCTGGGCATCACCGAGCCTGCTCTGTTCGGCGTGCTGACCAAGTACAAGAAGGGCTTCCTTGCAGCTACCATCGGCAGCTGCGTGGGCAGCGCTTTCATCGGTGCCTTCGGTGTGCGTCTGTACGGCTACATCACCTCCAGCATTTTCAGCATTCCCGCTTATATCGGACCTTACTTCATCTACGCCGCCATCGGCTGGGTCATTGCCTTTGGCTTATCCTTTGTTCTGAGCTACCTGTTCGTGGTCAAAATGGACCGCAGCTGATCGCTTTTTCAAATCTCCCACGATAAAAAAACAGGGCCGCCGCACAAACGATGTGCGGCGGCCCTGTTGGCGTTCTGTTTTTATTTCCCCGCCAGAAGAATGGCCAGCACGGCTTTCTGCACATGCAGGCGGTTCTCGGCTTCATCGAAGATTTCCGGTGCGTGCTGCTCGAACACCGCCGAGGAGATCTCCTCACCCCGGTGGGCGGGCAGGCAGTGCAGCACCATGACATCGGGCTTTGCGCTTTCCAGCAGCTTGCTTGTGAGCTGATAGCCCACAAAATCCCGCAGGCGCTGCTCACTTTCCGGCGTGCCGGGCTTGGCGGTGTTCCACACAGCCGTTGCCACCACGTCGGCGCCCTGAATACCATCGGCAGGATCTGCGGTCAGGTGGAAAGCACTGCCGTACTTGTGGGCGAACATCAGCACATCCGCCGCCGGGCGGTAGCTCTGCGGGCAGACACAGGTGACCTGCATCCCAGCCAGCAGTCCGCCCACGATGAGGCTGTTTGCCATGCTGCTGCCGTCGCCGACAAAGCAGAGCTTCCGGCCCGCAAGGCTGCCCCGGCGCTCCCGAATGGTCATCAGGTCGGCCAGCACCTGACAGGGATGGGCGTAATCCGTCAGGCCGTTGATCACCGGCACACCGGCCAGCTCGGCAAACTCTTCCAGATCGCTCTGGCGGTAGGTGCGCCACACCACGCAGTCGTAGTAGCGGCCCAGCACCCGGGCGGTGTCCTTGAGGGGCTCGCCGCGCCCGGCCTGCAGCTCGGCGGTGTTCATGTAGTTGCCCAGACCGCCCAGCTGGTACACACCCACCTCAAAGCTAGTGCGGGTGCGGGTGGATGCCTTGGAGAACATCAGGGCAACCGTCTTTCCTGCCAGCAGCGGGGCCGTGCCGCCCAGCTTCTGCTGTGCCTTGAGTTGATCGGCCACATCCAGAATGTGGGTCAGCTCGGCAGGGGAGAGGTCGCTCATTTTCAGCAGATTTTTCATGCCTGCTCCTTCGGAGCCGTCGGCTCCATCTTGCCCAGCACATCGCTCAGGATCTCCAGCGCCATGTCCACATCGTGCTCGCTGAGGGTCAGCGGCGGCAGCAGGCGCAGGCGGGTCTTGGCTGTCAGCACCAGCAGGCCCGCTTCGCGGCAGGCGGCCAGCACATCTGCGGCCTTGAGGTCGTAGAACTCGATGCCCACCATCAGGCCGATGCCGGAAATGCTCTTGACATGGGGCAGCTTTGCGATGCCTGCGCGCAGCTGGACGGCGCGCTCGTTGACATTGGCAAGGAAGCTCTGGTCCATGCGGTCCACCACCACGTTGGCACCGGCGCAGACCACCGGGTTGCCGCCGAAGGTGGAGCCATGGGTGCCGGGGCCCATGCCCTCGGCTACCTTTTCGTTCATCAGCACTGCGCCGATGGGCAGGCCGCCGCCCAGACCCTTGGCCAGCGTGACCACGTCCGGCTTGAGGTTGTAGTGCTCGCAGCACAGGAAGGTGCCGGTGCGGCCCACGCCGGTCTGCACCTCGTCCACGATGAGCACAAGGTCTTTTTCGTCGCAGAGCTTGCGCACGGCCTGCACGTAGTCCGGGTCCAGCGCCATCACACCGCCTTCGCCCTGAATGAGTTCCAGCATCACGGCGCAGGTGGTGCGGTCCACCAGCTCCTCCAGCGCTTCGATATCGCCTGCCGGAGCATACAGGAAGCCCTCGTTGAAGGGGCCGAAGTAGTTGTGGAACACCTCCTGACCGGTGGCGGTCAGGGTGGCGATGGTGCGGCCGTGGAAGCTGTTCACCAGCGTGATGACCGTGGTGCGGTCCTTGCGGTAGTGGTCCACGCTGTACTTGCGCGCGGCCTTAATGGCACCCTCGTTGGCCTCGGCACCGGAGTTGCCAAAGAACACCTTGCTCATGCCGGTGCGCTTACACAGCTTTTTGGCCAGCTTGCCGCAGGGCGCGGTGTAGTAAAGGTTAGAGGTATGCTGCAGCTTGTGGGCCTGCTCGGAAACGGCCTCGGCCCAGTCCAGATCACAGTAGCCAAGGCTGTTCACGCCAATGCCGCTGGTAAAATCCAGATACTGCTGACCCTCGGGGCCTGCGGCGCGCAGGCCGTGGCCTTTTTCCAGCACGATGGGGTTGCGGTTATAGGTGTGCAGGACGTATTCGCCGTCCCGCTTGATGACTTTTTCAGAATCCATAGGTGTACCCTCCTGTGAACAGAAACTGTGAACAGAAAACCCTCTCAGGCGCTTTCGCGCCAGAAAATGCTGGCAAAGGCTTGAGAGGGTCATTTTTCTTATTATACCGCCTGCACGGCACCTGCGCAATGCTTATTCGCGGTGGCTGCGGCGGTAAAAGCGGGTGCCGGAGCCGCGGTTGGAGAACAGCTCCAGCAGGATGGAGTGGGGCACGCGGCCATCGATGATGACCGCCTCGTGCACGCCCTGATAGATGGCATCGGCCATGCCGCCGATCTTGGGGATCATGCCGCCCGCAATGATGCCGGCGGACTTATAGCCCTCGATCTCGGACACCTCCACCTCGGGGATGAGGGTGCTCTCGTCGTCCTTATCCCGCAGCAGGCCCGCGATATCGGTCATGGATACCAGCTTCTCCGCTTTCAGCGCAATCGCGATCTGCGCAGCGGCGGTGTCGGCGTTCACGTTGTAGGCCTGACCCAGATCGTCCATGCCCACCGTGGCGATCACGGGAATGAAGCCGCCGTCCAGCAGGCTTGCGATCAGGGTAGCGTCCACATGCACGATCTCGCCCACATGGCCCAGCTGGGGGTCCAGCTCGGTGCAGCGCAGCATCTGGCCGTCCATGCCGCACAGGCCCACGCCGCGGCCGCGCAGCTTTGCCACCAGATCTTTGTTCACCTTACCGGCCAGCACCTGCTGCACGATCTCCATGGTGGCATCGTCAGTCACGCGCAGACCGTTTGCGAAATGGCTCTCCACGCCCACTTTCTTCAGCATCTCGTTGATGGCCGGGCCGCCGCCGTGCACCAGCACCACGCGCACACCCAGCAGGGTAAGGGTGACCAGATCGTTCATGACGGCATTTTTCAGTTCTTCGTTGATCATGGCATTGCCGCCGTACTTTACCACCATGGTCTTTCCGTGATACTTCTGGATGTAGGGTGTCGCCTCAGAGAAAAGGCGCGCCATTTCTTCGTTTTTCATATACTCTCCTTGCCGCCAGCACGCTTGCTCCGGCATTCGTTTTCCACCAGACGAACTCCTTCCGTCATCGCTACGCGATGCCGCCCATTCCCCTTCTGGCACTTTCGTGCCACCTCCCCCGGCCGGGGGAGTCTTTCTCAAGGAGGGAGGCTTTCAGGCGCCCTCCTTGAGGGGGCTGTCGCCGCAGGCGACTGGGGGAGTTCCATTAAGTTCTATAGTCGCCGTTGATCTTGACATAATCGTAGGTCAGATCGCAGCCCCATGCCTTTGCGGATGCATCGCCGGTGCCCATGTCCACCTTGACCAGCACATCGTGCTCAGCCAGCACCTTGGCGGCTTCGTCCTCGCTGTAGGGGTGGTAGGCGGCGTTTTCGCACACATACACCTCACCGGCCTTGCTGGAAAGCCACACGCAGACCTTATCAATGGAGAAATCGCCGGGGGTGTAGCCGATGGCGCACAGGATGCGGCCCCAGTTGGCATCGCGGCCGAACACTGCGGCCTTGAACAGGTTGGAGCACACCACGCTGCGGCTGACGGCACGGGCGGTCTTCAGGTCGGGGGCGTGGGTCACTTCGCAGGTGATGAGGTGGGTGGCACCCTCGCCGTCACCGGCGTGCTCGGCACACATGTGCTCGGCAATGGCGGTGAGCGCGGCAACAAAGGCTTCGTAGTCCGCGTTCTCCTCGCAGATCTCCGGGTTGCCTGCAAGGCCGGAAGCCATGATGATCAAGGTATCGTTGGTGGAGGTGTCCAGATCCACGCTCATCTGGTTGTAGGTGCCGGGCACCACGGTCTTGAGGGCCTTTTCCAGCAGGATGGGGGACACCGCCGCATCGGTGGTGTAGAAGGCCAGCATGGTTGCCATATTGGGGGCGATCATGCCGCTGCCCTTGCCAATGGCACCCACCGTGCAGGTCTTGCCGCCCAGCTCGAACTGGATGGCGTATTCCTTTTTGTGGGTGTCGGTGGTCATGATGGCGGTGGCGGCATCGGTGCTGCCCTGCTCGTCCGCAGCCAGCTTTGCGGCGGCGGCAGGGATGCCCCGGGCAAAGGGGTCGATGACCATGGGCTGACCGATGACACCGGTGGAGGCGGGCAGAACGTCCTGCGGGTCGATGCCCAGCTCCTTGCCCACCAACTCACAGCATTCTTCGGCCAGAGCCACGCCGTTGGCGGCGCAGGTGTTGGCGTTGCCGCTGTTCACGATGATCGCCTGTGCGTAGCCGTCCTTCAGGTGGGCGCGGTCCACCTTGATGGGTGCGCCGCAGACCTTGTTGGTGGTGTACACACCGGCGGCGGCGCAGCGCACGTCCGCCTTGATGAGTGCCAGATCGTATTTTTCTGCATGGTTTGCGCGGATGCCGCAGTGCACGCCAGCCGCTGCAAAGCCCTTGGGCGCGCAGATGCCGCCCGCAACTTCTTGATACTGCATAATGATCTTCCTTTCCCACAGGACGAACCCTCTCAGTCAATGCCTTGCGGCATTGCCAGCTCCCCCAAAAGGGGGAGCTTTTCAGCAAGAGGGAAACCTTATCTTTTTGCCAAAAGCTCCCCCTTCGGGGGAACTGTCACCGTCAGGTGACTGAGAGGGTTTTCTTTTTTATTCCAACCCTTCGGTCTCTTCCAGCCCCAGCATCAGGTTCATGCACTGGACGGCCGCGCCGGAAGAGCCTTTGCCCAGATTATCGAACAGGGAGACCAGCATCATCTGGTCGCCTGCAGCGTTCACGGTCATGTACAGCTCCATGCGGTCGGTACCGGCCATGGCATTGGAGTACAGGCCGTTCTCCGGCAGGGCTTCGTTCAGAGCGTGCACCTTGACGGTGGCAGCATCCTTGTAATATGCCGCAATGCCCTCGGCCACCTGTTCGGCGGTGCTGCCCGCCAGCGTCAGATCCAGCGGCACCAGCACCTGCATGCCGCAGTAGTAATCGCACACCACGGGCACGAACATGGGGGTGTGGGCAAGGCCGCTGATCTTCTGCATTTCCGGCAGGTGCTTATGGGCAAGGCCCAGACCGTAGCTCTTGGGTGCATCCAGCTTGCTGTGCGCCGGGCGGTCAGCGCTCTCGTACTCGGCGATCATCTTTTTGCCGCCGCCGGAGTAGCCGGAGATGCCGGTGCAGCTGAAGGGATACTCTGCCGGTGCAAGGCCCAGCTCCACCAGCGGGCGGGCAATGCTGATAAAGCCGCTGGCATAGCAGCCGGGCACTGCCACGCGGCAGGAGTTTTTGATTTTTTCCTTCTGGCCCGCCAGCTCCGGGAAGCCGTAGTCCCATGCGGCATCGGTGCGGAAGGCGGTGGAGGTGTCCAGCACCTTCACGTCCGGGCGCAGCAGGGGCATGACCTCTTTGGAAGCGGCATCCGGCAGGCAAAGGAAGGCGAGGTCGGCAGAGTTGATCACCTTCGCGCGCTCGTTCACATCCTTGCGGCCCTCTGCGGAAATGGAAAGCAGCTCGATCTCCGGGCGTTGTGCCAGACGGTCGGCAATGCGCAGGCCGGTGGTGCCGGAAGAGCCATCAATAAAAACTTTCACGCTCATGCGTTCTTTTCCTCCCACGCATCCAGCTGTGCGTTTGCCAGTGCGATCTGGTTGTTCACGCTGGCTTCGCTGGGGCCGCCGTAGCTGGTGCGGCCCTCGCAGCACTTGACCAGATCAATGGCATCGTAGATATCGTTCTCGAACAGAGCGCTGTAGCCCTTGAACTCGTCGAGGGTCAGCTCTTCAAGGGTCTTGTCCTTTGCGATGCAGTCGGACACCATGCAGCCGGTCAGCTTGTAGGCATCGCGGAAGGGCATCCCCTTCTTGGTGAGGTAGTCGGCGCAGTCGGTGGCGTTGATAAAGCCCTTGGCGGCGGCGCGGCGCATGTTGGCCGGAATGGTCTTCATGGTGTCCAGCATGGGAGTGACCGTCTTCAGGCACAGCTCCAGCGTATCCACTGCGTCGAAGATAGCTTCCTTATCCTCCTGCATGTCCTTGTTGTAGGCGAGGGGAATGCCCTTCATCATCACCAGCAGGGTGTTCAGGTCGCCGTAGACGCGGCCGGTCTTGCCGCGGATCAGCTCGGTAACATCCGGGTTCTTCTTCTGCGGCATGATGGAAGAGCCGGTGGTAAAGGCATCGTCCAGCTCAATGAACTTGAACTCCCAGCTGCACCAGAGGATGATCTCCTCGGAAAGACGGGACAGGTGCATCATGCAGATGGAGATGGCATTGGCCAGTTCGATGCAGAAATCGCGGTCGGACACGCCGTCCAGACTGTTGGCGCAGGGAGCCGCAAAGCCCAGCTTTTCGGCGGTGAACTGGCGGTCCAGCGGGTAGGTGGTGCCAGCCAGCGCGCCGCTGCCCAGCGGGCACTGTGCGTCCATGCGGGCGGTGGCATCCTCAAAGCGCTGCAGATCCCGCAGCAGCATGGAGGCGTATGCCATCAGGGCATGGCCAAAGGTGATGGGCTGGGCACGCTGCAGATGGGTGTAGCCGGGCATGACGGCGGTGGTGTTCTCACCGGCCTTTTTGCAGATGACCTTGATGAGCTCCACAATGTAGGCCTGCAGGGTGTGGCTGTAGTCCCGCAGGGTCAGGCGGATATCCAGCGCCACCTGATCGTTGCGGCTGCGGCCGGTGTGCAGCCGCTTGCCGGCGTCGCCGATGCGGGCGGTGAGGGTCTGCTCCACAAAGGTGTGCACATCCTCGGCATTGGGGTCGATCTCCAGCCTGCCGGCTGCCAGATCGTCGGCGATGGATGCCAGACCGTTGAGGATGTCCTCACAGTCCTTTTCCGAGATGATGCCCTGCTTTGCCAGCATGGCGGCGTGCACGCCGCTGCCGCGCATATCCTGCGCGATCATGCGCTGATCGAAGCGGATGGAGGAGTTGAAGTCGTTCACGCGGGAATCCACGGCCTTGGAAAAACGGCCCTTCCAGAGTTGTTCTGCCATAGTTTTATCCTTTACTGATAGGCGGCTCGCCCTATTCACTCCCTCAGTCACGGCTTGCGCCGTGCCAGCTCCCCCGAGGGGGGAGCTTTTCTTCTGCCTGCGAAAGGCAAGAGCTTCCCCACTTGAAGAACGGCTTTGCCGAACTGCGCATAAAGCTCGCCCTTCGGGAGAGCTGGCAAACCCGTCAGGGTTTGACTGAGAGGGTTCGTTAATTTCTTCTAAAAACGGCAAAGCCGCCGCAGGGGAAAACGCTCCTGCGGCGGTGCCGCCGGCAACGATGCCGGTTGGATGGAACTTCCGTGTGAAAGTGTGAAAACACACGAAAGGGAAGATGTTACAGCTGATTACTTGATCTCCGGCCAGTTCTTGGACAGCTTTGCACGCTCCTTGATGGACAGACCGAACAGGTTGATGAAGCCTGCGGCATCAGCCTGATTGTAGTCCTCGTCCTCACCGAAGGAAGCAGTCTGCTCGTCGTACAGGGTATACGGAGAGGTGACACCTGCGTTGATCATGTTGCCCTTGTAGAGCTTGAGCTTCACATCGCCGGTGACGGTCTTTTCCAGACTGTCGGCAAAGGCATCCAGAGCCTCGCGCAGCGGGGTGAACCACTGGCCGTTGTAGACGATATCGGCATACTTCTGGGCCAGCTGAGCCTTGAAGTGAGAGCTTTCCTTATCCAGAGTGATGGTCTCCAGCACATTGATGGCCTTGTACAGGATGGCACCGCCGGGGGTCTCATACACGCCGCGGCTCTTCATGCCCACCAGACGGTTCTCCACGATATCCAGCAGGCCGATGCCGTTCTCGCCGCCCAGCTTGTTCAGGTATTCCACCAGCTCCACAGCGCCCATCTCCTTGCCGTCCACGGCGGTGGGGATGCCCTTTTCAAAGTGGATGGTCACATAGGTGGGCTTATCGGGAGCCTGCTCGGGGCTGATGCCCAGCTCCAGGAAACCGGGCTTGTTGTACTGGGGCTCGTTGGCGGGGCTCTCCAGATCCAGACCCTCGTGGCTCAGGTGCCACAGGTTCTTATCCTTGGAGTAGTTGGTCTCGCGGTTGATCTTCAGGGGGATGTGGTGAGCCTCGGCGTAGTCGATCTCCTCGTCACGGCTCTTGATATCCCACTCACGCCACGGAGCAATGATGGCCATATCGGGGCACAGGGCCTTGAGGGTCAGCTCAAAACGCACCTGATCATTGCCCTTGCCGGTGCAGCCGTGGCAGATGGCATCTGCGCCTTCCTTGATGGCGATATCCGCCAGAGCCTTGGCGATGCAGGGACGTGCAAAGCTGGTGCCCAGCAGGTAGTCCTCGTACTTTGCGCCGAACTTCAGGGTGGGGAAGATGTAGTTCTCCACAAAGTCCTTCTTCAGGTCCAGCACATACAGCTTGGAAGCGCCGGTAGCCTTGGCCTTTTCTTCCAGACCATCCAGCTCCGTGCCCTGACCCACGTCACCGGAGACAGCGACGACCTCGCAGTTGTTGTAGTTTTCCTTCAGCCAGGGAATGATGATGGAGGTATCCAGACCGCCGGAGTAAGCCAGCACGACTTTTTTGATGTTTTCCTTTTTCATAGGTGACGCTCCTTTTTCATAAAAATACACTTTTGTTTTCTGATGCGCACTTTCCCTTCGCATCCTCTTCCGTTGCGTTTCGGTTGATGCTTTTATTATACGCCGCGCTGTTTTTTCGTCAATAACAAAACCATACAAACCTTTTTTGCTTCCGGCACCCGTTTTTCGTTCATGTTGCATCTTTATGCGTTATTTGAAGAATATATTCATATTTTATGCATTTACACAGTATATATTCGGGGCACATGCAGCCTGTCCGGAGGCATGTGCGGACTACAGCACACGGAAAGAATTCACACCGCAAAAACAAAAAGCCCGGGACCCTTTTGTGAGCCGTCTGGCCCTGAAAGAGTCCCGGGTTTCGTTTTCGCTTTATGCGCCGGAAAATGGCCCGCCCGCCGCGCTCCATGCGCGGCACAGCAGTTCCTTCTGGGCCTTGGGCAGCTGCTTGAGGGCATACTCCCGCCGCAGGGCGGCGCGCTTATCCGCGCACAGTTCGAGATAGGCAAAACCCCCGGCCCCTCTGGCACGGGTGTACTTTGCACCGCGTCCGCTCTGGTGGGCGCACAGGCGGGCGGCAGGGTCGGTGGTCCAGCCGGTGTACAGCGTACCGCCGGTACACCGCACCATATACACAAAGGCGGGCTTTGGCCGGGCGCACGGCTCAGATGCGGCCATTGTTCTTTAACACCTGACGGCAGGCCGCAAGGGCGGTCTCCTTATCCTTGGCGGTGATGAGGAAGCGGCTGGCGTGGCAGAAGCTGATGCCCGGGATGCCGCTCTTCTGCTCAATGACCTCCTGCGGCTGGCCGGCCCAGCTCTGGGGGAAGGGCAGCTTGGGGCGCTTGGTCTTGTGGTCGGTGACGCACTGGGCGCTCCAGCCGCCGCGCTGGCTGGGGTAGATCACGAACAACGCGTCCGTCTTGTACAGGCCGTTCTTCCACGGCAGATAGCAGGGCAGTACCACGATGCCGTCCCGGGAGTTTTTGTAAGCCTGCTGCACCTTTTCGTCGGCGCGGTTCACGGCGTTGGCGCTGGCGATCTGGTTTTCCAAGATCTGCTTTGCCACGGCCACCGCCTTGAAAAAGCAGGTGTCCTGATCCTCTTTGGAGTCCCACACCGGGTTAAAAAAGCCAATAGCATCGCACAGGCTGTTCTGCTCGCCGGTGTTATCGTTGAGGTCCAGCGGCTGGATGAAGTTCTCGTCAATGAGCCGGGCCTGACGCTCACCCACAAGGCCGGGGCCGAGCACCCGCCACAGCAGGCCGAAGGCCGCATAGGGCACACCGTTTGCGCGGTACTCCCGGGGCTCCTGATGGTGGTCGAACATCCCAAAGCCCACATCGTACACGATGCCGTCAAAATCATCCGGCACCACAAAGCCGCGGGTGATCTTGATGTCCGGGCGCAAAATTTGCAGCAGGGCAGTGGCAAACACATCGTCGGCGTGGAACTTGCCGGCGTGGGTGAAGCCGTTTGCAGGAATTTTCATAGATGTACCTCATTCCCAATAAAATGTCTGGCAACAGTATAACACACTTTGCAGAAAGGGACAACAAAAGCCCCGGGACGGGCACGCCATTCCGGGGCTTTTTGAGCGTATTCTTACTTTTTCTTTGTGGTGCGTGCTTTTTTAGCGGCAGGAGCGGCGGGCTTTTGGGCCGGGGTGGTCTCCGGCTCGCCCAGAGCCAGAATGCTACTCAGCTCCTTCTGCACGGCGGCGTTGTTGTCGTCGGTGACGGCCAGCACATCGGAGTAGAACTGCTCCATGCCCTCGCGGGTGGAGAAGGTGGCAACGTACATCTGGTTGCCCATGGCACCGCTCAGGGCATCCGGGATGCGGTCCACCATGCGTATGTTCTGCTGGTACTTCTGCATGATCTGCTCGTGGCTGTACACAAAGTGCTTGCCATCGCGGCGGCCTGCAAACGGGCAGTAGAAGTGCTCGCCCACCGGCATATCGGTGCCGCCAAAGGCGATCATGTCCGCCCAGATCTTATAGACGTTGGTGGAGCGGGCAAAGTTGATCATATCCGGGGTAAAGCCGCCGCAGGGGCGCATGTTGACCTCCAGCGCCACGATCTGGCCCTTTTTGCCCATGCCGGCCTGATTCTCGGTCATGCGGAAGAACTCAAAGTGGATAAAGCGGCTCTTCACGCCAAAGCTCTTGACGGCGGCACGGCCTGCAGCGCGGGTGTCCTCGGGCAGGTCCTTGATGATGTAGTAGATGGAGTTGTCGTTGTCGTTGACGATATCCATGATGGACATGGGGCTGACGTTGCCGGCCTCAAAGATGGGGTTGCCGTTGGCATCGATGATGGCATCGTAGCTGTTCACCTCGGCCCGGACGAACTCCTCCATGATGTACTCCACATCCGGGTGATGGGCCGTCTTCTGCACGAGGAACTTTTTCAGGTCCTCGTCGCTGGACAGCTTGTGGGTATCGGATGCGCCCACGCCGTTATCCGGCTTTACCACCACCGGGTAGCCCACCTCGTCGATGAACTTCCGGCAGCCCTCGTAATCGTCCACCATGTGGTAGCGTGCGGTGGCGATGCCGGCCTTCTGGTAATACTCCTTCATCTTGCTCTTGTACTTGATGCGGGGCATATCGGAAGTCTGGAAGCCGGAGGTGATGTGGAAATCGGTGCGCAGGGCTGCGTCCCGCTCCAGCCAGTATTCATTGTTGGACTCCAGCCAGTCGATGCGGCCATACTTGAATGCAAAGAAGGCCACGGCGCGGTAGACCTCGTCGTAGTTTTCCAGACTGCCCACCTTGTAGTACTCGTTCAGGCTGTCCTTCAGCTCTGGCTTCAGCTCATCGTAGGGCTGGTCGCCGATGCCCAGCACGTTCATGCCGTTGTTTTTCAGCTCACGGCAGAACTGCCAGTAGTTGGTGGGGAAGTTGGGCGAAATAAAAATGAAATTCTGCATGGTTTTATGATTCCTCTTTCCTCTATAAACCTCTATAAAGGCGGCCTCGCCCTCTCCGTCCGCTCGCAAAGCTCGCGTCCACCTCGTTCCCCTTTCTGTCGCTTGCGCGACATCTTCCCCCGACCGGGGGAAATCTGTCAAAGGGAGAGGCCTTGGCAGTACGGCAAGGCCTTTTGGTTTTGCCAAAGGCTCCCCCTTTGGGGGAGCTGTCACCGAAGGTGACTGAGAGGGCGAGCCATTTTACTCGCCCAGAATATACGGCATGTAATATGCAGTCTGCTTATACCACCAGTTCCAGTCGTGGTTCACATCGTGGCCCCACAGGTCTACCCAGATGGGGATGTTCTTGGCCTCGAAGATGCGCTTGAGGAACCATGTGGTGTCCGGCTGCTCCCAGTCGCCCTGACCGCAGCAGATGACCGCCTTCTGGCTGCGGAACAGCTGCATATAGGGGTGATCCTCCGGGAAGTTCTTCATGTAGTCCACGGGCGAGTTCATGTACACCAGCTCGTCCATATAATTGCCGAAGCCATAGTGGGCCGTGTAGATGCCGCTGAGGGCCAGACAGCCGCAGAACACATCCGGGCGGCGCAGGTACAGGTTGACCGCATGGGTGGCACCCAGACTGCAGCCAAAGGCAATGACACCGGGCAGGTCGTCCCAGCCGTTGCGCTCCTTGGCCAGATACTGGATCTTGGGCACAGCCTCCTCCACGATATAGCGCAGCCACTGCTCATAGCGGCGAATGCGCCAATAGGGGTCACCCTGCGTGTCGGACCAAGTCTCCTTGTCCATGGTATCAATGGAGATCACCATGATCTTACCGGCATCGATCCATGGGGCAAGGGTATCGTTCATGTGGAAGTTCTCAAAATCGAAGAAGCGGCCATCCTGACAGGGGATGTACAGCATCGGGCGGCCTGCATGGCCGTAAATTTTGCACTCCATGTCGCGGCCCAGCGCCGGGCTGTAGTCCTTAAAATACTGCATTTCCATGGTGTTTCCTCCTTTTAGGGTTTACTCCTCCACCTCATACATCAGAGTATGGAACATAAAGGGCAGCTGTTTTTCCCAACTGGCTTCGCTGTGGGTGCCGCCGGGCACGATGCGGCTGGTAAGGTGGATGCCCCGGGTCATGACCTTTGCGCACATCTCTGCAAAGCCGCAGCGCATCCCGTCGTGGTTGCCCATCTCGCGGGAGCCGTAGTCCATGTACAGCACGGTGCCCGGCTCCAGCTTTGCGCGGCCCACAAGGCCGGAAAGCTTTTCCGGCGACACCCAGATGGACGGCGACAGCGCCGCCGCACGGCTGAAAGTGTCGTTGTACTGCAAAAGGGCGTACAGGCTCATCAGGCCGCCCATGCTGCTGCCGCCGATGAAGGTGTGCTCCCGGTCGGGCAGGGTGCGGAAGTTGCGGTCGATGAAGGGTTTGAACCGGTGGATATACCAGCTCATGGTGGCCTGACCCGTGCCGTCGAAGTGGCCGAACTGCGGGTCATCGAACCGGTAGGGCGAATACTCCACCAGCCGTTCGTTGTTGGCTCCGGCGTTGCACTCCACCGCCGCCACGATCAGCGGGGTGTCGGTGTAGTCCAGATAATCGGCCACGCCCCAGCTTTTGCCAAAGGTGGCATCCTCGTCAAAAAAGACGTTCTGGCCGTCGAACATATACAGCACCGGATACCGGCGGTCGGGGTCAGCTTCATACATCGTGGGCAGATAAACATATACTCTGCGCTGCTCGGTGCCGTTGACGGCAGGGTAGCTCACGCTCCATTTTTTGACCATGGGTCCATTCCTCTCAATCTTTCCTGCACATGACCTGCCGCAATGCAGGCCGCTGTTCTGTTTTCAGTTTAGCACTGCAGGGCACAGAAAGCAATTGCGCCGGGAAATTTTGGAGGTTTGACGGAGAGGGCGAGGACGTTATCCTAATATACGGCAAACGCCGCCGAGCGGAGGCCTGGCGGCGTTTGCTGCTATTCTGAATAAAAAGGTTCTCTCCGGAGAATCGGGATCAGTTCTTTTTCTCAACAGGCACGATCCAGCCCTTGGTATCGGGGATCTTGCCCCACTGCATACCGGTCATGGTGTCGTACAGCTTCTGGGTGACAGGGCCGATCTTGCCGTCGCCGATGTAGGCGTGCTCGCCCTTCCAGACCAGCTCCTTGACGGGGGAGACGACAGCGGCGGTACCGGTGCCGAACACCTCTTCCAGCTTGCCTTCGCGGGCAGCAGCCATGATGTCGGCAATGGCGATCTTGCCCTCGACGACCTCATAGCCCCAGTCCTTCAGCAGCTCGATGCAGCTGCGGCGGGTAACGCCGGGCAGAACGGTGCCGACGGTAGCAGCGGTGTACACCTTGCCGTCGATCTTGAACATGATGTTCATGCTGCCAACTTCCTCGACGTACTTCTTCTCCACGCCGTCCAGCCACAGCACCTGTGCGTAGCCCTGCTCCTCGGCCAGCTCACCGGCCTTGATGGAAGCAGCGTAGTTGCCGCCGCACTTGGTGAAGCCGGTCAGGCCGGGAGCGGCGCGGATGTACTCGTCTTCCACGTAGATGCGGACGGGGTTGATGCCCTCGGCGTAGTAAGCGCCCGAGGGAGCGCAGATGATGCAGAAGATGTAGTGCTTGGAAGCGTGCACGCCCAGACCCACGTCGTTTGCAAACACGAAGGGACGGATATACAGGGAAGCACCGTCGGAATGGGGCACCCAGTCACGGTCCACATCCACCAGCGTCTCAACGGCCTGAATGTAGTCCTCCACAGGGATCTTGGGGATGCACAGACGGTCGGCGGAGTCCTGGAAACGCTTTGCGTTGCAGTCCGGGCGGAACAGCTGGACGGTATCATCGGCCGTGCGGTATGCCTTCATGCCCTCAAAGATCTCCTGAGCGTAGTGGAACACGACAGTAGCCGGGTCCAGTTCAAAGGGGCCGTAGGGGACAATGCGGGCATCGTGCCAGCCTTCGCCCTCAGTATAATCCATCACGAACATATGGTCGGTGAACTTCTTGCCAAAACCCAGATTGCTCTCGTCAGGCTTTGCCTTCGGAGCAGTGGTACGGGTGATCTTGATATCCAACATGATTTATTTTCCCTCTTTCCTGATCTCGGGCGCAGCGAGTGAAAACGCGCCCGCAAACACCGAATGTTGTTTTCTATTATAATAATATGAATGTGATTTACAAGGAAACGAAAAATCTTTCATCTTTGGACAGGTTAAGTTGCGCTAAATTGCCTGCTTTTCCATGTGCAAACTGCCCAAAATATGATACAATGAGGGGCATAAGCCGGATCTTACAGGCTCAGAAAGGAGCTTTTGCACAATGATAAAAGGTGTTATTTTTGATATGGACGGGCTGATGTTCGACACCGAGCGCATCTGGGCCACCCTGTGGAAGCCCGCACTGGCCACACTGGGTCTTTCTTATAAGGAAGGGCTGGACGCTGCCGCGCGCGGCTCGGCAGGCGATTCCATGCGGGCCGTGCTGCGCCGCTTCTACGGCCCGGACTGCGACACCGACGCCATCATGGATGCCCTGCACGCGCAGGCAGAGACGGCCTTTCAGGCACCGCCGCCCAAAAAGCCGGGTCTGGATGAACTGATCGCCTATCTGGAAGCGCAGCACATTCCCATGGTGGTGGCTTCCTCCAGCCGGATGGCGTCCATCCTGCGGCACCTCAACAACTGGAAGATGACTGATCACTTTCAGGCCCTTATTTCCGGCGAGCAGTTCACCTCGTCAAAGCCCGACCCGGAGATCTTCCTCACCGCGGCCAAGGCGCTGGGCACCACCCCGGCTGAAACGCTGGTGCTGGAGGACAGCTACAACGGCGTGCGGGCCGGTGCGCGGGGCGGCTTTGTCACCGTGATGGTGCCGGACCTTGCCCCCGCCGACGACGAGATGCGCCGTCTGTACACCGCCGAGTGCAAAGACCTGCGCGAGGTGAAAAAGATGCTGGAGGAGGGGAAGCTTCTTTCCGAAGCCTGAAATATACAGTTGGTCTTTTACATTTTCACGCTAAAAAAGCGGAGAACATCCTCAAGGAAGTCTTTGTCCGACTTATCCAGCAGTCCTCCCGTGTGGAGCTGGGCAAGAAATTTGAAAGCGGCTTCTATGCCAAGCCCGACACCTCCAGCCCGCAGGCTGTACCCGCCGCAGGCGAACCCACCATCTCCATGACGGCTCTTTTGGAGTTGCTCAAGGATGCCGACCCGGAAATGAAGGCAAAGCTCCGCCTGGCCCTGCTCACCTGATGCAAAAAAGGGCACTGATTGCAATGCAATACAGCGCCCTACATAATCGGACATGGAAAACACCGACCGTGCAAAAACCGTGCAGAAACCGTGCACCCATGGCTTACAAAACAAAAAAGC
>NZ_FMFG01000033.1:0-27326 GCF_900066275.1 uncultured Faecalibacterium sp.
GTTCCTCCGGCGTCACGGGAACACGCAGAACAATTTTTCGGGTTCGGTTCGTCATAGTTTCACCTCGTTTCTTGGGGGTCTGGGGTACTCCCCAGCAAGCATTTCTGCCGGGAGTGGCTACACTCCCTATGCTTGCTACGTTACCTTTCCCCACTACTATGACACCACAACACCCCCGTTTTGCCCGCAAAATGCAAAAAAAATAAGAGGACGCTTTTGCATCCTCTCAATGACCGTGCATGACAATCAGACGCACACGGGCTCTTTTTCCTGTTCATGGATTCGTAAGGCACCGTCAATGGCACCCTCTACGATGGGTAAGTATTCTTCCGGGCAAAGCTGCAGCTTGTGGCTGACCCGCTGACGTTCCGCACTTTCTTCCCGCATGAGTTCCGGGTTAAAGTACCGCTCCACGGGCAGACCACATATTTTTATCAGCTGAATCACCACCGGCAGGCTGGGCAGCGTGCCTTCGTTCTCAATATTCGCAAGATACCGGCTGTCACAATGTATCATGTCAGCCAGCGCACTGCGGGAAAGCTGTTTTGCCTTTCGTGCTGCCTTGACATCCGCTCCGAACGTTTCAAAGCCGGGACAGTCCTCGATTTTCGCCATTCTGCATCACCCATATACATTTTATAGTTCATGGACGATTGGCGAAATGATGCAAAGTGCATTGTTGCTAAACTTTATTGTTCATAGTTTGAGCATTGTATTGTAAAGTGGGCTATCCTATAATAAGGAAGAAACCCTTTTTTGAAAAATCCGTCCGCTGTAACATTTCGCGGACATTTGCCTGTTATACTATCTGCAAAAAGCAAAGGAAGTGAGGATATGAAGCAGATTTTAATTGTCGAGGACGACAGTTTTTTGAATAAGATGGTGGCCTATAACCTGACCGCAGACGACTATGGCGTGACTTCTGCCCTAAATGCCAGAACCGCAGCCGACGCCATCCGCCAGCGGGAATTTGATTTAGTGCTGTTGGACATCAACCTGCCGGACGGCAACGGTTTTGAGCTGTGCAAACTGATAAAGCCCCAGCACCCGGACACCATCGTGATTTTCCTGACCGCCAACGATCAGGAGAGCGACCAGATACGGGGTTATGAGGTGGGCGCGGTGGACTACATCACAAAGCCCTTTGTGATCGGGGCCTTGCAGCGAAAAATCAAAGCTATGTTCGCCATGCTGGAACACCACAAACCGGCCAAGGACATTTACGACGACGGGCGGCTGTTTCTGGACTTCTCGGAGCAGACGGCTTCCTTAAACGGCAAGCCCCTGACCCTATCCCCGATGGAGTATAAAATGCTGAACCTGTTCCGCAAAAATCCCCGGCAAGTGCTGACCCGTGGGCAGCTTTTGGAAAAGCTGTGGGATATAGACGAAAGGTTTGTGGACGAACACACCCTGACAACCTCCATCAGCCGGATTCGCAGCAAGATTGAAGCCGACGGCGGCGCGCCCTACATCAAGACCGTTTACGGCATGGGCTATCAATGGACGGGGGGCGAGGCAAAATGAAGTTTCAAAACCTATCGGTAAAGCGGCTGTTTGGCCGGGTGGCAATAGGACTTGTCCTTTCCATGTCCGGGATCACCATAGCCCTGTTTCTTGTGACAAAACAGACGGCGGTGCTGCTGACAGGCGGGGCGCTGCTGCTGTGCGCTCTTGTGGGGATTTTTGTACTGACGCAGGCGTTTGGAAAGCGGCTGTCGCAGTTTACCGCTGACCTGTGCCAGACCTTAGACCACATGATAGCCGGAAATGAAGCGCCCCAGCGCCCGGAGGACAGCGAAACCCAGCTTGCCAGAATCGGACACCGGCTGGCAAGGCTTTACCAGATCATGCAGGAGAACCGCCGCCGGGTGGACGAGGAACGGCAGGAGTTACAGACCCTTGTATCAGATATTTCCCATCAGGTGAAAACGCCGGTAAGCAATCTGAAAATGGCGACGGACACCCTGCTGGAAAAGCCTATGACCGAGGCGGAGCGCACCGACTTTATCCGGGGAATCCGCAGCCAGACGGATAAGCTGGACTTTCTCTTTCAGGCCCTTGTGAAAACCTCACGGCTGGAAACGGGCGTGATCCAGTTGGATAAGAAGCCGGGCCGCCTCTTTGATACCGTGGCGCAGGCCATGAGTGGGATCGTGTATGCAGCGGAGAAAAAGGAAATCGCCGTGTCCGTGGACTGCCCGGAGGATTTGGCCTTTTCTCATGACAGCAAGTGGACATCCGAAGCCCTCTTTAACCTGCTGGACAATGCGGTGAAGTACACCCCGGCAGGCGGGAAAATCGCTGTGTCGGTGGTGCTGTGGGAAATGTATGTGGAGATCAAAGTGACCGACACCGGCAAGGGCATTTCCGAAAGCAATCAGGCCGCCATCTTCCGGCGCTTCTATCGTGAGGAAGAAGTACACGAACAGCAGGGCGTGGGCATTGGCCTGTATCTGGCCCGCGAGATCGTAACGCGGCAGGGTGGCTATATCAAAGTGGTTTCGGAGCCGGGCAAGGGTTCAGAATTTTCCATTATGCTGCCTACAAAATAAATCGCGGCGGACGGCCATTCCCGGCTGCCCGCCGTAAATTTTTTTGAAATGTCCGAGCGTTGTAACATTTCACCCCGATTTTCAATGAAATTTTTTAGCCGCTGTAACATTTCGCGGACATTTGGGTTTTACAATAGCCTTATCAACAGGCAGAAAGCCTTGAAAGGAGTTTTGAGTATGAGCGTTTTACAGGCGATTGATCTGAAAAAGTATTACGGCACAGAGCCGAACATTACCCGCGCCCTTGACGGTGTGAACTTCTCCGTGGAGGACGGCGAGTTTGTGGCCGTTGTGGGAACATCCGGCAGCGGCAAGTCCACCCTGCTTCACATGATGGGCGGGCTGGACACTCCCACCAGCGGAACCGTGATCGTCCGGGGCGAAGAACTGGCAAAGAAGAACGATGAACAGCTTACCATCTTTCGCCGCCGCAACATCGGCTTTATCTTCCAGAACTATAACCTTGTTCCTATTCTGAATGTGTATGAGAACATCGTCCTGCCGGTGGAGCTGGACGGGGACACGGTGGATCAGAAGTTTTTGGACGAGATCGTTCACCTGCTGGGGCTGGAAGATAAACTGAAAAATATGCCGAATAATCTTTCTGGCGGACAGCAGCAGCGTGTGGCGATTGCCCGCGCTCTGATTACCAAACCGGCTATTGTGCTGGCCGATGAGCCAACCGGTAACCTTGACAGCAAGACCAGCGCCGAGGTGCTGGGACTTATCAAGCGCACCAGCGCGGAGTTCCGGCAAACCGTTGTAATGATTACCCACAATGACGACATAGCCCGCCTTGCAGATCGGATTGTCCGCATTGAGGATGGCAGGATTGTGGAATAAGGAGGTGGCAAGCTATGACATGGCCTTTTGAAAATGATACCAGTGACATTGAAAAGAAGCTGGCAAAGCGCAGTTTGCATCGTGAACGGCAGCGTAATTTATTTGCAATCATTGCTCTTGTGCTAACTGCATTTATGATAACTGCGACATTCAGTATTGGTTTTAGTTACTTTGAAACCTACCAAATGCAACAAATTCGGTTAATGGGAACTACCGCTGATGTCGGAATCACAAATGTAACAGAAAATCAGTTGGTTGAAATTTCAAAATCAAACCTTGTCCTTGACGTAGGTATACAGCAGCGTTTAGGTAGTGTTGATACAGAACAACTGAGAAACGCAAGATTAGGTGTAGTATGGATAAATGATACAGAGTGGGAACACCACCGTCTTCCTACTATATCAGGTGTTGTAGGAAATTACCCATCAAGTAAAAACGAAATTATGCTACCTACATGGGTGCTTGAACAGATGGGCATTTCTGATCCGCAAATAGGGATGGAGATTGTGTTGTCATACCAAATTGGCGATAGCTATGATTATGTCACGGACACCTTTTTGCTGTCGGGCTACTATACGGACTACATTCCAATGCGCACAAATAATCGTGGTTATGTTTATGTTTCATCCGCTTTTAAGGATAGCTTAAATGTATCACTGGATAATAGTGTTACGGCAATGATCCGTTTTCAAGGCAATGATAATGCTGACAAAAACTGTGAAAGATTGCGGCGTGAGATTGACTTTACAGAAGGGCAAACATTTGAAATTGTACCATTAGAACAGGCAAATGGTGGAACTATTATTTTAGCTGTAATAATTTTAGCAGTTTTTATATCCTTTAGCGGCTATCTGCTGATTTATAATATTCTTTATGTCTCTGTCATAAAAGATGTGCAATTCTATGGCCGTCTTAAAACGATTGGAACGACCCAAAGGCAGATAAAGAGAATTATCTATAAGCAGGCAATCAGAATCTCTTGTATTGGTATTCCGATTGGTCTGTTACTTGGTGCGGTTGTTTCCTTTGGCATTGTTCCTTACTTCCTGAATATGATGTATTCAACAAATTCTGATGTGGGAACAAAAGTATCTTTTTCGCCGTTTATTTTCATAGGAGCGGCCATATTTACGTTCATTACCGTTATGATTGCAAGCATGAAGCCCGCCAAAATTGCCGGAAGTGTTTCACCAATAGCAGCACTCCAATATACAGCAGCCAGCACAAAGAGTAGCGCCAGAAATTGTAGCAAAATGAAGTTGTCCAGAATGGCATGGAACAATGTCTTTCGTAATGCTAAGAGTACAACCCTTGTTTTTGCATCGCTTTTTTTCGGCCTTTCCTTGTTCCTTGTCGTCACAGGGCTATTACATGGTTTAAACCCGGAGAATTATGTGAGCCAATGGGGAGTAAGCGATTTTGCACTCACATATAGTATCCACGAAAGAGAAGATTTAATTTCCAGCGAAATGGTTTCAGAGGTTGGTCAGCTTGACGGCATTGAGAATTTGAGGTTGACCTATGCACCTTATCCTCAAGTAGTAGCAGATGTTGTATATGACGATGCTGTATTTCACGAGTTTCTTGCGTCATTAGACGGAGTAAACGGCATTGATTTTTCTGATCCGGCAAAATTAGAAAATTATCAGCAAAACTTTTTTAGTGGGGTTTTTGGAATTGACAGTGCATATTTGGAAGAAATCAATAAAACCTTAAACTTGCCTATTGACACGTCTGCCTTTGAACAAGGAAAGGTTGTGCTGCTGTCCAAAACAGTAGAAGACCTTATTCAGCCGGGGCAGGAAATAACAATCCAGACGCAGAACGGACAGCATTCCTTTATTGTAGCGAACGGTTATTTGAATGAAGGGTTTCGAGCAGGAGGAGGCAATGAGAGAGGGACGGCTCCTGATTTGTATATTAGTCAAACAGCTTTGAAAGAACTCTTTCCGCAATATAGAGTGTTCCGCGTGGCCTTTGATACGGATGGTCAACATGACGAAAGTATACTGCAAGAATTAAAGCAAATCACCGCATCACAAGCTAACATTGATATTATATCCCGATATGAACGGCGAGAAGAAATGCAGGAATATCTCATTACAGCAAAGGTTTTAGGAACAGGGTTGTCCGTGATCCTGCTGCTTGTTGGTGTCATGAACTTTGTCAATACAATGGTTGTCAATGTAAATACTCGGCGCTATGAATTAGCTGTTCTTGAAAGCATTGGAATGACAAAGCGACAAATCAAACGAATGCTATTTATGGAAGGTTTCTATTATTGGGGCGTTTCCCTTTCCCTTGCAGTCACCATTGGAACAGCAATCTTCATCTTGCTATATATGATTTTTAGTAAAGTGGCCTATTATGCTGTTTTCTCCTATCCATTTATCCCACTGGTGCTGGTGTCTGGACTGGTGTTGCTAATCTGCCTTATTGTGCCTATATGGGTCTACAAAACTGACGTTAACCTTCCAGTTGTGGAGCGATTGCGGTTGACAGAGTGAGTTTAATCAAATAGCAAAACATCCTTAGATCAATCATATCGAAGCGGAGCAGATTTTAGCTGCTCCGCTTCTTTAGTGTTTTTCAAAAAATTCTTTTGAAATGTCCGAGCTTTGTAACAATTCAGCCTGTTTTTCTGTCGAAATCAAAGGCACCTCGGACATTTGTGTAACATTTGGATTTTATAATAATCCTCATAAAGAGAAATAGCCTGTTAGCAAGCTGCCGCACGACGGCAAAAGAAAAAAAGCCGTCGTACAGCAGACATATCCGCGCGCCCATTTTGAACCGGCGGCTTTTGAGAAAATCAAGGCCGCCGGTTCTTTTTGCTTATCAAAGCGTTTCATCGTCTGTATGGCGGCCACTAGGAGGATGTCGCCATGCGCCTGATATTCTATCGAACGCCTAGTTTTGAACTGTCAAAAAAAGCCTTGCTCCCGCACAGGGTCAGCAGGGCTTTTACCATGTACTATACGATGTAGCTGCTACGCATTTCACACTGCCATTATGCCCGGTTGGCCGTTTTCGGTTTGCTGGGCTTTTCTGTTGCCACCTGAAAATCTGCCTGCTTCAAAAAATATTTTTGGAAATTTTCAAAAAAGAGGGCAGAATCGGGTGTTTCAGGTGTCATATTAGCGGAAAGGGAAAAATCCACCCGACATCCCCACGGAAAGGGGGTGAGAAGATGGAAGCTATCCCTCGCAACGATGGCGAACAGTACCGATTCGATGCGTTCTGCAAAGCGGTGCTGCGAAATGAGGCCCGGAACTATCACCGAAATAAGAAACGCTTGCTTGACCGTGAAAAGTCATTCAGCGTTCTGTCGATGGAAGAACTGGGGCAGCTCACGAGTGTAGACCATTATCCGTGTGAAGAATCTGTATTTTCGTCCTACGGCTGTGATCTGCACATCGACAATGAGCTTGTTGCCAATGCGTTTGCCGCTCTGCCAAAGCAAGAACAAAGCATTCTGATTCTGTTTTGTGTTCTGGAACTGGGCGACGGTGAGATTGGCGACCTCATGGGAATGTCCCGAAGTGCTGTTCAACGGCACCGGGCAAAAACGCTGAATGAGCTGCGAAAAAAGCTAAAGGCGCACTTGCCGGAGGGAGGTTAGGCGTAAATGAACTCCTATGAACACACAAGCAGAGAGCTTTTACCGCTCTCGGTGATTCGCTCTGCCTGCGCTGGGGATACCGATGCCGTTGAACAAGTTTTGCAGCATTACAGAGGTTACATCAACAAGCTCTGTACAGGCATTCTCTATGACAAGCACGGTCAGCCTCATGTGTGCATAGACGAGTACATGAAACGCCATCTGGAAATCAAACTGATTTCTTCTATTGTAACCAAAGCCGAAACGGGCTGACCCTTTCCACGTTTCGGGACAGCACCTTGAAAAATATGCCCGCAGGACAATGGCGGTGCATCATAGGGCAAACGGATACGTTGCTGTCTGTATCGAGCCGGACGGCGGGTGCGCCACGATGCTTTTCTTTGAAAAGTGGAGCGATCACCACCCCGCCGCAATGCAAACGCGGCTGCTTGCGGGCCATGACATACAGGTAGGCTGATACTTCCTTACCGTCAAAGTCCGAGCGTTCAGAGCGTCGCAGGCAATGAGTAGGGCTGCATGAGGAATGCAGGGGTGAGATTCCCGTGGGCTGCTGCCAGCAGCCGTCCGTTGGCTCATTTTTTATTTTGTGAAAGGGGGATATTTTTGAAAGAACAAAATTTGATACGTTATAGCATTCAGCTTGCTTTTTTGAAGCAGCTGTTGGAAAGAAAGCTCATAACCGATAGAGAGTATTCCCTTATCAAGCAGCGCTTAATGAAAGATTATCGTGTGGTTTCCGAACTATCCTCTTGATTTTGTGTTGCATTGGCGTTATGATTAACGCAATGAAAGGAACACATTCAACAAGGAGGTCAAGCATGAAAGATGTTGAAGTCATTAAAGCGCGAAACACGCTCTCTCCACGAGCGCGCACAAACTTTGAAAAAAGGCTGCGCGTAGCCGCCTATTGTCGTGTCAGCACTGATACCGAAGATCAGCTGAACAGCTACAAGTCGCAGGTCGAATACTATACCGAACTTATAAAAAGTAAGCCGGAATGGTCTTTGGCAGGCATCTATGCTGATGAAGCTATCACAGGTACGCAGGTGAAAAAGCGCGAGGATTTCCAGCGGTTAATCAACGACTGTATGAACGGTGACGTGGACATGGTGATTACCAAATCCATTTCGCGGTTTGCACGAAACACGCTTGACACTCTGAAATATGTTCGGATGCTCAAAGATAAAGGTGTGGCTGTGTTTTTTGAAGAAGAAAACATCAACACCCTTACTATGGACGGCGAACTGCTCCTTGTGATTTTAAGTTCTGTTGCACAGCAGGAAGTCGAAAATATTTCTGCAAATGTCAAAAAGGGCTTGAAGATGAAGATGCAGCGCGGTGAGCTGGTCGGGTTTCAGGGCTGTTTAGGTTATGACTACAATCCAGCGGACAAAACCATCACCATCAACGAAGAAGAAGCGGCTGTTGTCCGTTACATTTTTCAGCGATACACGGAGGGTGCCGGTGGTTCGGTTATTGCCAAAGAACTTGAAAACTTAGGCTATAAAACCAAACGCGGCAGTCCCAAATGGGCAGACAGTACCGTAATCGGCATTATCAAAAACGAAAAATACAAAGGCGACATTTTGTTAGGAAAGACATTTACCGTTGACCCTATTTCAAAACGGCGTCTGTACAACTTCGGCGAGGAAGATCAATTTTACATTCGTGAGCACCACGAGCCCATTATTTCGGAAGAAGTCTTTGAAGCCGCACAGGAAATTTTGCGGCGGCGTGCAAAGCCCCGCAGCCTTAACGTGGACGGCAAACGTGAAAAGTTCAGCCGGAAATACGCTTTTAGCTGCATGATAGAATGTGGTTTCTGTGGTGGCACTCTGACAAGGAGGAGTTGGCATAGCAGTTCACAGTATAATAAAGCTATCTGGCAATGTGTTGTTTCCACCAAAAAAGGAAAAAAGTTCTGCCCGGAGAGCAAGGGCGTTGACGAAAGAACGATTGAGCGGGCTTTTGTAGAATCTTATCGCCTCTTGTGCCAGAATAACAAGGATGTTCTGGACGAGTTTATGAAACGGACAGAAGAAACTCTTTCTGAAAGCAACGCGGGCAAGCGTCTGGCGAAAGCCGAAAGAGATATTCACGCTCTGGAAGTCAAGAAAAACAAGCTGGTTGATATGCGTCTTGAAGATACCATCGACAAGGAGACCTACGAACGAAAGTATTTGGACCTGTCCAGCCAGATTGAGCAGTTGCAGAAAGAGTGTGAAAGCCTGCAAGATGCAGCCGCAACAGAATCTACAATGCGCAAGCGTGTTGCCACGTTCCGGCAGACCCTTGAACAGAACGAGGTTCTGGACACCTTTGACCGACATATTTTTGAAAGTATAGTTGAAAAAGTAATCGTGGGCGGTTATGATAGTAATGGGAACAAAGACCCCTACATGATTGTCTTTGTTTACAAGACCGGGTTCAAAAACAGTGTGGACGGCAAGAATTTCAAGCCGCTTCGCAAGAATAGCAAGGAGAACCACTCCCCTGCTGTTTTGTGTTCCCATGCTTCTAACGAGGCTGAATCCATGTGTTCCGATTCTAGCGACGGCACATATCGAAACGGTATGCGCATTGTCCAAACTAGATGTCTACCAGAAGATCACGGTAGACCTGAAGATGGATGAGTTGGACGTGACTGCTGCGGAGACCAAGGCTAGCTATGAAGAGATCCGGGAGTACGTCAAGGAACACACCGGTCTGAACGTGAGCGACCTCTATATTGCACAGGTCAAGCAGAAATGCGGCATCAAGGAGCGGCAGAACTACAACAAGCCTAAGGCTGAGAACCCCAAGCAGCTCAAGTGCCCGCCGGAGAAGGAAAGAGCCATCCGGGAGGCGCTGAAGTATTTTAAGATGATTTGAAATAAAAAAATAGACGGATGTCTGTCAACTGGCAGACATCCGTCCGTTTTTATGATAATCTGTTATGATCGCAGTTCCTCAAGCAATGCCGTGCATCCTTCCAGTATATCCTGCCATGTGGCTTCAAAATCTCCCGTGAACCATGGGTCTGCCACTTCACGGGGATGATCTGTATGCGCCATCAGCAGCGAGACTTTATGCTGTGGGTCTCCGCCGACAAGCCGCAGGATGTCGCACAGATTACTTTCGTCCATGCCAATCAGATGATCATACCGTGCATAATCCAGCCGGGTCATCTGCCGGGCGGTCTTGCCGTTGCAGTCGATGCCATGTTCTGCCAGCTTCTGCCGTGCAGGAGGATAGACCGGATTTCCGATTTCCCATGCACTGGTGGCGGCTGATGCGATTTCAAATTGCTCGGATAGTCCTGCCTTGGACGTAAGGTCTTTCATCACATACTCCGCCATCGGGCTTCGGCAGATATTTCCGAGACAAATAAATAAGATCCTGGTCATGCCGGGTCGTTCTCCTTTTGGCTTACAAAAGCATAGCCGCCGTGGGTAGTGCGGATAAAGCTACCGCAGCCGGCCAGCTTCTTTCGCAGATTGGAAACGGTATTTGCCACGACCTTTAAGGTGTCGTCACAGTTTTGTCCCCACACAGCACGGAAAAGCTCTTCTTTTGAGAAGATTTGTCCTTCGTGGGAGGCAAGCATCAGCAGCAAATCGAACTCCAGTCGTGTAAGGGAGACTTTTCTGCCGTTGCACGACACTTCGTGGGCCATTCCGTCCAGTGTAAGCCCCGGAAGAACCAACTTCTCCCATGAATCAATGGATATTTGCTCTGCCTCGATGTGCTCTCGTTCCAGAAGCATCCGGATCTTCTGCTCCAATTCCGGGTCAGGCTGTCGGGTCTTTATAACGATCATGGCAAACTCCTGCGTGTATTTTACTCTGCGGCGGTATCCATTTCCCGGAGCAGGTTTACCATCTCGATGGCACTGACTGCACAGTCATAGCCTTTATTACCTGCTTTGGTGCCTGCCCGCTCGATGGCCTGTTCGATGTTTTCGGTGGTCAGAACACCAAAGAGGACGGGAACCCCACTTTCCAGCGAGACCGTGGCAATGCCTTTGGAAACCTCATTGCACACATAGTCGTAATGGCTGGTAGAACCGCGAATCACGGCACCAAGGCAGATCACAGCATCATACTTTCCGCTTTTTGCCATTTTAGAGGCAACCAGTGGGATCTCAAAAGCACCCGGAACCCATGCAACATGAATATCAGCGTCCTGCACATCGTGCCGGAGCAGACCATCCATTGCTCCGCTCAGAAGTTTGGATGTGATAAATTCGTTGAATCGGGCAGCTACGATACCGACCTTGATATTCTGAGAAACCAGCTTGCCTTCAAATGTTTTCATTTTTAAATACCTCTTTCGTTGTTAATATTCCAGAAGATGCCCCATCCGTGCCTGCTTCGTTTTCAGGTAAAATAGGTCATACGGGGTCGCCGTCATCTGAATGGGTACGCGCTCGGAGATCTCCAGCCCAAACTCGGAGAGCTGATATACTTTGTCCGGGTTATTGGTAAGCAGGCGCAGGCTTTTTACGCCAAGTTCCCGGAGGATCTGTGCGCCGAGATAATACTCCCGTTCATCTCCATGGAACCCCAGAGCGAGATTGGCTTCCAGCGTATCCATGCCCTGCTCCTGAAGTTCATAGGCACGCAGCTTGTTGATCAGACCGATGCCCCGGCCTTCCTGCCGCATATAGAGCAGGATACCCCGGTCTTCTTTTTCGATCTGCGTCATGGCAGCGGCCAGCTGTTGGCCGCAGTCACAACGCAAAGAGCCAAATGTATCTCCTGTCAGGCATTCCGAGTGGACGCGGCACAGAATATCCTTTCCATCGCCAATGTCACCTTTTACCAGTGCAATGTGATGCTCTCCGTTCAGGCGGCTCACAAAACCATAAGCTCTGAAGGTGCCATACTTGGTGGGCAGGTTCACTGCCGTCACCTGATCGACCAGTTTATCGTGACACTTGCGGTACTCCTGTAAATCACGGATGGTGATGAATTTGATCTGGAAACGCTCTGCCAGCTTTGCCAGTTCAGCGGTGCGCATCATCGTGCCATCCTCCCGCATGATCTCGCAGCACAGGCCGCATTCTTTCAGCCCTGCCAGACGGCACAGGTCAACGGTTGCTTCCGTGTGACCGTTGCGCTCCAACACACCGTTCTTTTTTGCCAGAAGGGGGAACATATGGCCCGGTCTGCGGAAATCTTCTGCTTTTGCGTGATCGTCCACACAAGCCATCGCCGTAATGGAACGCTCTGCGGCAGAAATGCCCGTAGAAGTAGAAACGTGGTCGATAGACACCGTAAATGCCGTTTCATGGTTGTCGGTGTTATGCTGCACCATCTGCGGAAATTGCAGCTTCTGGACGAAAGCCTCGGACATCGGCATACAGATCAGACCTTTGCCGTGGGTCGCCATAAAGTTGACGTTTTCGGTGGTGGCAAATTCGGCAGCACAGATGAAGTCCCCCTCGTTTTCACGGTCGGGGTCATCCGTTACCAGAATGATTTTTCCTTGCTTCAGATCTTGCAAAGCTTCGGGAATGGTATTGAAGTTCATCGTAAACTCTCCTTAAAAGCCGCAGCGCAGCAGCATTTCTTTTGTGAGCGTGTTTTGCTTCGGTGTTTCTGATGGAAGCAGCCTCTCGATATATTTTCCAACAACATCGGTTTCCAAATTGACAAAATCCCCTTTGTGCCGTTGGTTCAGGTTCGTCTGACGGACGGTGTGCGGTATCGTGGACACGGAAAAGCCCGTAGGTTCCACCGCAGCCACGGTCAGGCTGATACCGTCTATTGTGATAGAGCCTTTTTCAACGACATAGCGAAGGATCGCAGAATCTGCATGAATGGTGTACCAGATAGCCGTATCGTCTTTTCGGATATTAGCAATGCGTCCGACGCCATCCACATGGCCTGCTACGATGTGTCCGCCAAAACGTCCGTTGGCCGGCATGGCACGTTCCAGATTGACAGCACTTCCAACGGTGAGCTGTGCAAGTGCAGAGCGGTTCAAGGTCTCGTGCATGACATCCGCAGCAAAGCTATCCGGGAAGAGCTGCCTGACGGTCAGACAGATGCCGTTGACGGCGATGCTGTCGCCGATCCTGGTTCCTTCCAGAACCGTTTTTGCACGAACAGTCAGTACGGCGGAATGCTGTCCCCGATTGATGGACTTTATTGTTCCGACTTCTTCCACGATTCCGGTAAACACGGGTACTCCACCTCACTTTCGATCAGGAAATCTTTGCCAAGCTGTTCCAATCGGCTGTTCTTCAGGCGGAATGCAGCATCCGGAAGCGGGACACCTGCACCCTCAATGGGTGCTTTGGCATCCCTTCCTCCGAACAGCTTCGGGGCAATGTAAGCCTGTACCTGCTGCACGATGCCGCTTTCCAGTGCAGACCAGTTCAAGGTTCCGCCGCCTTCCAGCAGAATGCTGTCGATCTGCTCCTGCCCCAGCTGTTCCATCAGTTGCAGAAGATTCACATGACCGCAATGCGCTTCCAGACAAAGGACCCGGCACCCGGCCTGTTGATATGCCGCCTGCTTCTCCGGGTCGCCGCAGCAGGTCGCAAGAATGGTCGGAACCTGTTTGGCGGTCATGACCACCTGGGATTGCAGCGGTGTCCGCAAATGTGTATCACAGATGATCCGGACGGGATCACGGCCACCCTCTATCCGGCAGGTCAGCAGTGGGTCATCTGCTAGGATGGTTCCGACTCCCACCATAATGCCGCGGAATCGGTGTCGCTGCCGTTGAACATGATTCCGGGCAATTTCCCCGGTGATCCATTTGGAAGCGCCTGTGTATGTGGCGATTTTTCCGTCCATCGTCATGGCGTATTTCATGGAAACGAAGGGGCGTTTTGTGGTGATATAGTGGAAGAACACCTTGTTCAGCGCATCGCATTCCTTTTGCAGAACATTTTCGGTCACATCTATGCCGTGTGCGCGCAGGATTGCAATTCCTTTTCCAGCCACCAGCGGATTCGGGTCAGCAGAACCCACGACCACCCGGTGAATGCCCGCGTCCAGAATCGCATCCACGCAGGGCGGCTGCTTTCCGTAATGGCAGCACGGCTCCAATGTCACATACAGGGTCGCTCCCTGCGGATCTTCGGTGCAGGATGCCAGCGCATTGCGCTCCGCATGAGCCTGACCGTATCTCTGGTGCCAGCCCTGTCCGATGATCCTGCCCTCTTTTACGACCACGGCACCCACCATCGGGTTGGGAGATGTCCATCCGCAACCCTTTTTTGCAAGCTGCAAAGCCAGACGCATATACTCTTTGTCGTTCATCGTGTCGCCTCCAAAAGAAAAAGCCCTGAACAAAAACGTTCAGGGCAAGCCGAAAAGACACAAGGGATCCTTGTGCAAAAAAGAAAGCTCCAGAATGCAAACGCATCCCAGAGCAGCCTCCACAAGCGCAGAACCGTGCGGGCTCTGCGCTTGGTATCTTCTTTCATCCAGACTGTACTGTCGGCTTCGGAGTTTCACCGAATCATGCCTTACGGCTCGTGGGCTGTACCACCGGTAGGGAATCGCACCCTGCCCTGAAGATTTCTGATTCAATTACAGCGGCATTATAGCACGGCTCCTTTCGGATTGCAAGGGCATTCTGCAAACCGGGACGAAACCGGGATGAAGCGAATCGCTACAACAATAAAATCACATCGTCCGTAGGACAATGTGAACGGAGAATCCAAAGGGGCGCGGGTCGCCAGTGGCAACCTCAAAATGCGTTGCATTTTGAAGCGCTTGACCGAGCCGACAGGCGAGAGCAGCGCCCTTTGGCACACGACTTTGCTTGCAAAGTCTATTCCGAACAAGACGGTACGAACGGGAGGTGCTGGAAATGGCAGCAGAAAAGATCAAGGTCTACACATGAAGGTAGATACCACTGCCATTGAGCAGGAAATCGCCGCCTATGAGAAGCAGCTACGGCAGCACTACTCCACAAAATCCCGGCTTATGGAGGAGATCGACAGCCTTGACCCGGACGACCGGCACTTTATCGCCCGGAAATCCGACCTTGACGACCGCCTTTATAAGATGTACGATAAAATCGAAGAGGTGGAAAATGAACTGATGGATGCCCGGGCAAAGAAGCAGGCCATTGAAGCCGACAAAATCACAGGCGACAACATCTATAAGATCCTGATTTGCTTCGACAAGCTCTATGCCACCATGACCGAGGCGGAACGCCGCAGACTGGTGGAGATTTTGATTGATGAGGTGCAGATCTACCCGGAACGCCAGCCTAATGGACAGTGGCTGAAGTCCGTCCGGTTCAAGCTGCCCATCATCGACCATGACCTTGAATTGAGTTTGGACAATAAGGATCGTGTCGAGGTCGTGTGTTCGATGGTTAGATTCAAAAAGCATTGATCTAATGTGAAGTAGGGTGAACCGTTTTATGGATTCTGTTACACAGCGTATAAAAATGATCCGGCAATATGAAGGAAAATAAGAAGACCTGTGCGGTCTGGTGAAAAATAACAACACAAATAGTACAGAGAAAAGGAGCATCCCATGAACGCAAATATCAATTATGATGAGATCCCGGATACCAGTGCCGTGCAGGAGGACCTGCTTGCGGCGCTGAGCAGCCAGCATGTGACCGTGCACACGAATGAGGAGCCGGACTTCGACTACATGGAAAACGGGGATGTGGCTTTTGTGGTCAAGAACCCGCACAATGATGAGAATTTGCTCATTGAACTGGGCGGCGAGTTCTCGGTGTTCTTCGGCCTGTGGCATGGGCAGTACAAGGCCGTGGAGTACGACTACGACCGCATGAAGAAGGACATTGCAGCCATTCTGGAGGGCAATGCCGGTGCGCTGAGCCTGTATGCCGACGGCAGGTGGCAGGGCAGCGCCCTCTGCCCGGAGAAGGTGTCTGCTGATGCCGACATGGAAAAGCTGCTGGAACGCTGCTGGCAAAAGCAGGAACCGAAGGAAAAACTGCTGGCACAGGGCGGCAGGGTGGAACTGCTTTATTGGGACCCGGCGGAAAATAAGAGCTTTGTGATTCCGGCAAAGAACTGAATCATAACAAAAAGGACACACCACAATGGTGTGTCCTTTTTGTTATACGATATGAAGCTTAGACCTTCTCGATGGTGATGCTCCAATCAGCGGTCATGGCCTCGTCCGGCTCCAGCACTTCGTGCTTGCCTTCCTCATTGACGCTGTTGGCCCAGCCGTTCCACGGCTCCATGCACACAAAGCTCTCGGCATCCTGCTGCCACAGCACGGCGTGGTCGAAGCTGTCGTCGGCATCCACAGTCACCTTGTGGCCGCTGCCGCTGTCGGTGAGGGTCATGGGGAACTGCACGCCGGTCAGCAGGCGCACGCTGTTGTCAGCACCTTCCTTGCGGGTGAGGGTGATCTTTTCCGGGGCAGCGGGCTGCTCGCCCTTGGCGCTCTCGGAACAGGTGGCGCACTTGATATCGAAGTCCACATTCTCCAGCTTGGAAGCCTTGAAGTAGGGGTGGAAGCCGAAGCTGAAGGGCATGTTGGTGGCGCCCTCGTTGATCACGGTCATGTTGATGGCGGCAGTGTTGCCCTCAAGGTTATAGTTCATCAGCACGGTGAAATCGAAGGGATAGAGGAACTTGGTCAGCGGGGTGGACTCCAAAATCAGGGTCACGCCGTCCGGGCCGACGCTTTCCACATCCCATGCGCACAGGTCGGCAAAGCCGTGGTTCTCCATGGGGTATGCCTTGCCGTCAAAGATGTGCACGCCGTTATCCGGCAGGCCGCAGTTGGGGAACAGCACCGGCACGCCGAAGCGGGGGCGATTGCACTCGGAAAAATTGGGGTGGCGGGTCCAGATGTACTCCTCGCCGTTCAGGGAGAAGCCGGTGATCATGCCGCCGCGCTCCGGGGTGATGACCAGCTCGGTCTTTGCCTCAGCATCGGTGATAACGTACTGCTCATAGCAGGCACCGTTTTCGGTGACATAACGGGTGGTGATCTGATTCATAGTTCAGTCCTCCTTATGTTTCTGGTTCTGTGCCAGTTTTTCAAAATAATAATCAATGCCATAGCGGATGAGATATTTTATGACCCTTGCAATAACGGCCACGATAGCGGCAAAAATGCCGCCGTAAAGCAGAAACGCATAGATCATCATGCGAGTGGTCATAGCCATAAAAACACTTCCCTTCCGTTTTCATGCACAAAGAGGCTGCCGTACAGCCAAAGTGCCATACAGCAGCCTCGAAACGATTACAGAACGACGCCGTCCTTGAAGATGGAGATCTCGCGGAAGCCGTGCTTCTCGGCCTTGGTCTGCTCACCGCTTGCAACGCGGATGACCAGATCCAGCAGGTCCTTTGCAGCCTCGTCGATGGTCTTTTCGCCATCGGCGATCACGCCGGTGTTGAAGTCGATCCAGCCGGATTTCTTCTGGGCCAGCGGGGTGTTGGTGGAGATCTTCAGGGTGGGAGCCGGGGCCGAGAACGGAGTGCCGCGGCCGGTGGAGAACAGGATCAGGTGTGCGCCTGCGGCGGTCATGGCCGTGGCAGAAACCAGATCGTTGCCGGGGCCGTACAGCATGTTCAGGCCCTTGGTGACAACGGGATCACCGTAGCCGATCACGTCCATGATGGGGGCGGTGCCGCCCTTCTGGACGCAGCCGCAGCTCTTGTCTTCCAGCGTGGTGATACCGCCCTGTTTGTTGCCCGGAGAGGGGTTATCGTAGACCACCTCGTTGTGGCTGATAAAGTAATCCTTGAAGCCGTTGATCATGTGCTCAGCCTTGACAAAGACATCATGGTTGATGCAGCGATCCATCAGGAAGCCCTCGGCACCGAACATCTCGGGCACCTCGGTCAGCACGGTGGAACCGCCGCGCTGGCCCATCATGTCGGAGAAGCGGCCGATGGTGGGATTGGCGGTGATGCCGGACAGGCCGTCCGAGCCGCCGCACTTCATGCCCACCACCAGATCGGACACGGGGATAGGCTCACGCTTGAACTGCCCGGCGTAAGCGGCCAGTTCCTTGAGGATATCGCGGGCAGCGGTGAACTCGTCGTCCACCTCCTGACAGGTGAGGAACTTCACACGGTCGTGGTCGTACTCGCCCAGCTCTTCCACGAACTGATCGTGCTGCAGGTTCTCGCAGCCCAGATGCAGCACCAGAACGGCGGCAGCATTGGGGTGGCGCACCAGCGCAGCCAGCAGCTTGCGGGTCTGTGCATGGTCGTGGCCGGTCTGGCTGCAGCCGAAGGGATGGGTGAAGGTGTACAGGCCCTCGATGGAGCCGGTGACCAGATCCTGATTGTCGGCAACGATCTTCTTGGCGATGTCGTTGACGCAGCCCACGGTGGGGATGATCCAGATCTCATTGCGGATGGCGGCACGGCCGTCCTTGCGGCGGAAGCCCATAAAGGTCTCCGGCTCGACCTTGGGCAGGGGAGCCAGATCCGGGGCGGGGTTGTAGCTGTACTCTACCTCACCGGACAGGTTGGTGTGCACGTTGTGGGTGTGCATCCAGCTGCCGGGAGCGGCATCTGCGGTGGCGTGGCCGATGGGAAAGCCGTACTTGATCACGTTCTCACCGTTCTTGATGGGCTTCACGGCCATCTTGTGGCCCTGCGGAATGTCCTCCAGAGCAGTCACAGAAAGACCGTCCACTTCCACCAGCGTGCCCTTGGCAATGGGGTGCAGGGCAACGACCACGTTGTCGATGGGGCTGATATGAATTGCCTGCGGCATAGTAGTTCTCCTTATCGTATCGCATAAAAGGGAATGAACCCTCTCCGTCATCGCCATGCGATGCCACCTCTCCCGAAGGGCGAGGTCTTTGCGATGAAAACTTTACGTTTCCACGTTTCCGCAAAAGCTCCCCCCCTCGGGGGAGCTGGACGCGAAGCGGACTGAGAGGGTTCACACCTCAAAGCAATGTTTCTTTTAAACGATCAGGCTTACAGGCAGCTCTTGTAAGCAGCCTCGGCACCCTGAGTGCGGATCATTTCCAGATCAGCCAGAACAGCGGCCTCGAGACCCTCGATCTTGGTCAGATCCTGATCCCACATCTGGGTGTTGGTCAGCACGGCGTTCACCAGCTGAGCAGCGGTGTCGTCCTTGTGTGCATAGTAGAAGTCCAGAGCCCATGCGTCATCCTGGATCTTGTAGGTGTTGCCGGCAGGACGCTTGCAGATCAGGCCGTCGGCGGTGCGCTCCTGAATGTCGCTGGAATAGAAGGCAATGTAGGCTGCCAGAGACATGGTCAGGCACTTGGGCAGCTGTTTCTGCTCCTCGATGTAAGCCAGGAAGGAAGGCATGTTGCGGGCCTTCCACTTGGAGGTGGAGTTCAGGGAGATGCTCATCAGCTCGTGGTTGACGAAGGGGTTGTTGAAGCGGTCCTCAACAGCGGAAGCAAACTCTTCCAGATCCTTCTTGTCCAGCGGCAGGGTGGGGATGATCTCCTCGTGCAGCATCTTGTTCATGAAGCCGCGGATGGTGTCGTTGTGCATGCAGTCACGCACAATGTCGAAGCCGGCCAGATATGCGCCCAGAACGAAGCCGGTGTGTGCACCGTTCAGGATGCGGACCTTGCGCTTCTTGTAGGGGGTAACATCGGGCACGACCATAACGTTCACGCCGGCCTTCTTGAACGGCAGCTTGTCCTCCAGCTCAGCGGGGCCTTCGATGACCCACACGCCGAACACTTCGCCCACGTCCAGAGCGGCATCATGGTAGCCGTTGGCCTCTTCCATGGCAGCCAGTTCCTTGGGATCGCGGATGCGGCCCGGAACGATGCGGTCCACCAGAGTGGAGCAGAAGGTGTTTGCGTTGTTCATCCAGTCGATGAATGCAGGCTCCAGATTCCAATCCTTGGCGTAGTTGTTGCAGCACTTCTGCAGCTCCTTGCCGTTGTTGTCGATCAGTTCGCAGGACAGGATGGCCAGACCCTTGTCAGCAGCGCCGTTGAATGCCTTGTAGCGCTCGAACAGCACGCGGGTCAGCTTTGCGGGGAAGCTGTTGGGAGGAACCTGATCGAACTGGCTGTCGCCCTGCGTGTAGGCGATGCCGGCCTCAGTGGTGTTGGAAACGATGGTCTCCAGATCGGCAGAACGTGCCAGCTCCAGCACTTCGTCCCACTTGCCGTCGATGTAGGGGCACACACAGTCGGACACGCAGGAGATCACGCGCTTTGCATCGACCTTCTGGCCCTTCTCGCTGCCGCGCAGGTACAGGGTGTACAGGCCCTCCTGCTCGTTGATCCAGTCTGCCATCTGGGGGAAGTTGCTGATGGGCTGCACCAGCTTGACCTTGCCGTTGTAGCCGGCCTTCTCGTTTGCGATGTCATAGAAGTAATCCACGAAAGCACGCAGGAAGTTGCCCTCGCCAAACTGCATGACCTTGACGGGTGCATCCTTCAGGATGTAGCCGTTGTAGCCGGTGCCTTCCAGAACCTTGTAGTTCAAAGTTTCCATCTTGTTGATCTCCTTTATAAACTTGCTTTGCTTATCAGAGAGCCTCTTTGTCTGCCCTCTGCTCCTTACCCTATTTTATGCTGTTGTATACAAATAAGTCAAGAGCTTTGTGCAATATTTTTAGCCTTAAGGTGACGATTTGGGGCATTTCCAGCGAAAAGCACAATTGTGTGCTAGAAAATTTGTCACTTTTTCAGTTGTATACATGCGTGTTTTCCGTTATACTAAAGGTAAGACAAACCTGCCCGTGCAGGCGGGCGCCCCGTTGTACACAAGGTTTGACGGATTTTTAACAAAAACCATCAGAGAAAAGGAGTTATCGACCCATGAAAGCATTTATGGATAAGGAATTCATGCTCCAGTCTCCCACTGCTCAGCATCTGTACCACGACTACGCTGCGGATATGCCTATCTGCGACTACCACTGCCACATCCCTCCCCGTGAGATCTACGAGAACCGCCGCTTTGAGAACATCGCTCAGGTATGGCTGGGCGGCCGCAACCCGGACGGCAGCTACTTCGGCGATCATTATAAGTGGCGCGTGATGCGTTCCAACGGTGTGCCCGAGGAGTACATCACCGGTGATAAGCCCGACCGCGAGCGCTTCCAGAAGTTTGCAGAGGCTCTGCCCATGGCCATCGGCAACCCGATGTACCACTGGACCAACCTCGAGCTGCATGTGTTCTTTGGCTACGAGGGCGTGCTGAACGGCGATACCGCTGAGGAAGTGTGGAACCTGTGCAACGACAAGCTGCAGCACGATCCCAAGCTGACTGTCCGCGGCCTGATCGAGCAGTCCAACGTGGCCTTCATCGGCACCACCGATGACCCCATCGATGATCTGTACTGGCACAAGAAGATCAAGGAAGATCCCACCATCAAGTTCACCGTGGCTCCTTCCTTCCGCCCCGATAAGGCCATCAACATCAACAAGCCCGGCTTTGCCGAGTACATGGGCAAGCTGGCCGCTGTTGTGGGCAAGGAAAAGCTGGCCTGCATCGATTGCGTCACCGACGCTCTGACCAAGCGCATCGAGTTCTTTGCCGAGATGGGCTGCCGCGCTTCGGACCACGGTCTGGATTACATTCCCTACCGTGAGGCCACCAAGGAAGAGGTCAACGCCATTTACCAGAAGGTGATGAAGGGCGAGACCTGCACCGTGGAAGAGGCTGAGAAGTACCAGACCTACATCCTGATCCATCTGGGCAAGCAGTATCACCGTCTGGGCATCGCCATGCAGATCCACTACAACTGCCTGCGCGGCGTGAACCGCAAGATGAACGCGCTGCTGGGACCCGACACCGGCTATGATATGATCAACACCGCTACCTGCGGCGGCGAGATCGCAAGCCTGCTGAGCGCCCTGAACGACACCGACGAGTGCCCCAAGACCATCATCTACAGCCTGAACCCCGCCGACGACGCACAGATCGGCACCATTCTGGGCTGCTTCCAGAACAGCGAGGTGCCGGGCAAGATCCAGCACGGCTCCGCATGGTGGTTCAATGACCACAAGATCGGCATGGAAGAGCAGATGACCCGTCTGGCAAGTCTGGGCCTGCTGGGCAACTTCGTTGGCATGCTGACCGACAGCCGCAGCTTCCTGAGCTACACCCGTCATGACTACTTCCGCCGCATCCTGTGCAACATCATCGGCCAGTGGGTCGAGGATGGCGAGTATCCCAACGACGAGAAGGCTCTGGAGAAAATCGTCAAGGGCATCTGCTTCGACAACGCAAAGCGCTACTTCAACCTGTAAGAAGTTCTGCCTAAACTGAATAAGGCAATAGAAAGCCCCCGGAACGGATTACCGTTCCGGGGGCTTTTGCTGTAAGCAGATAATGTTTACTTTACAAGGCTGCGCAGCACAACGCGGGCAGTGGAAACGTCGGAACCGAGCAGGGTGTCGTAGGCATTCAGGATGTCGCGGATGGCCTGCAGGTTGTCCTTGGTCAGGGTGTAGGTCTTGGTGGAGCCGTCTTTGCCGGTAAAGGTGGCGGTGACGCTCTTGGCGGCAAGCCACTCGTTCAGCCAGCTGGTGCTGTCGTCCATATCGAACAGCTCATAGTCGAACCATGCCTTGAGGTCGTTGTCGTAGCCGCCGATGAACTCTTCATCACAGGTGAAGTCGTAGTAGTTATCCTCGGTCTCTACCCGAACAGATTTCATGTCCAGCTTTTTATTGCCGAAGTAGGTCATGCCCAGACTGAGATACACGGTGGGATCATCGTTGGTAACGAACAGGTAGGGGTACAGACCGCAGGAGGCCTTTTCCATGCTGGCCTCCTCGTAGGGAGAATCGATCTGCCAGCCCTCGGCCTCGCTGTCATAGGTGACAGTGAGCTTGGACAGGGCAGAGCGCAGCTGCGCCTCCGACACCGCATTGGTCACAGAGAGCTCTGCCGGGGCAGGCTCGTCCGGAAGAGCGGGGCTCAGGGCAAAGGCGGAGACGCCGCCCATCAGGATGGCGGCGGTGCACAGGCAGGCGGCACCGCGCTTGAACAGTCCGGTCAGTTTCATAAGGATCTCCTTTCGCTTCACAGAAACGCTTTTTCTCTGTCCAGAGCATATCAGATTTTACGGCTCCTGACAGTAAAACGGCATGAATCGCCCCTCAGATGCATCAGAACGACCGTTCAGGCAGGGGAGCGGTGCGGATGAAAACGGCTTCTTATACCTGATGGGTCTCCAGCCAGTCGGTCATCTGCTGGGCGATGCCCTTAATGCTGCCCTCCTCAAAGGGAACTTTCAGCCCGGCGGTCTCCAGCAGCTCGGTGTAGCTGGCCATGCCTGCACGGCGCACAAGGCGCAGATAGCGCTGCCATGCGTCCTTGTGGTCGGTCAGGCTCAGCAGGAAGAACTGCAGTGCGGCCATGGTGGACAGGCAGTAGTCGATATAGTAGAAGGGGCACTCATAAATGTGCAGCTGACGCTGCCAGCCTGCACCGCGGCCATAGAAGGGAAGACCGGCAAAATCGATCCACGGGCGGTACTTCTTTTCCAGCTTGAGCCACTCGGCATTGCGTTCATCGGGGGTCAGGTCCGGGTTCTGGTACATGATGTGCTGGAACTCGTCCACCTCACAGCCGTAGGCAAGGAACACGAAGCTGTCCTCGGCGTGGAGCAGGGCGTATTTGTCGGTATCCCGGCCGAAGAGCAGATGATGCCACGGTGCGGTCAGAAACTCCATGGCCATGGAGTGGATCTCGGCGCTCTCCATGCCGGGGCATTCCAGATCGGCAGGCACTTCGGGATCACGCTCGGCCACATAGCCCTCAAAGGCGTGGCCGCACTCGTGGGTCAGCACGTCCACATCGCCGGAGGTGTTGTTCCAGTTGGCAAAAATGAAGGGGGCCTTGTAGCTGGGCAGGCTGGTCATGTAGCCGCCGGACATCTTGCCGGGGCGGCTCTCCACATCGAACAGCTCGTTGTCCTGCATAAAGTCGATGAACTCGGCGGTTTCCGGGCTAAGCTCATGGTACATGGTGCGGGCGGCATCCATACGGGCTTTGTAGCCGGGAATGGGCTTGGGATTGCCGTCCTTGAACATGATGGGCAGATCGGTGAAGGTGGGGCGGGCAATGCCGGTGCGCTTTGCACGCATGGCCATCACCTTTTGCAGCTGGGGCACCACATCGTTTGCCACCTGATCGCGGAATTTCCGGATCTCCTCCGGGCCGTAGCCGATGCGGTTCATGCGCACATAGGAAAGCTCGCTGTAGTCGTGGTAGCCCATCACCCGGGCCTGTGCATTCAGGTTTTTCACGATCTCGCCGTACAGCTCGTCCAGCTCGGCACGGTGGGCGTCAAAATAACCGGCCTCGGCCTCGTAGGCGGCGCGGCGCACGGCAGGGTCCAGATCCTCCTTGTAAGGGCCCAGCTGCGGGATGGTGAGCTGTTTGCCGTCCAGCTCCACCAGTGCGCCGCCGTAGATCTGCTGGTAACGGCTCACCAGAGCATTGAACTGCTGCTGTAGCTCCACGGTGCGGTCATCCATGCCCAGAACGGCATTCTTCATACCGGCCACGCAGGTGGTGCCGAATTTTTCGGTCAGGGCATCCACATGCGGGTTCGCAAGGAAAGCGCGGCTGATCTCCACGCTGGCGTTGGTCACGGCGGGGCCGTTGGCATCAAAGAAGTCCTGCTCAGCCTTCCAGTAAGCGTCGCGGGTGTCGCAGGTGTAGTGGATGTTGGCAAGGTTCGCGGCGGTGTTGTACTCCGCAAAGGCTTCGCTCTGCTCATAGTAGAGCCGGACAAGGGCATCGCCGTCCGGTGCGGCAGCGGCCTTTGCGGCCAGCTCTTTGCACCGGGCCAGCAGGGCACCGATGTCCGGGCGGGTATAGGTCATTTCGTTGAATTTCATCGGGAAACATTCCTTTCCGGGAGAAGACTCCATATTTAAGGTTAAACCCATCTTACCACGTTATGCGGCAAATGAAAAGGGGACACAGGCCAAAACCCGGCAGATGCTATGCACAACTGCTAAAATTTGACGAGGTGGTTTGGCAAAGTTGTCTGTGCAGGCGGTTGCATGGCTGTGGCAAAAGGACTATAATAAAACCATCAACAGAGTAAGGCCATGTGCGTTAAGTGCCGCATCAACGGGGAGTTGTGCTGTGGACGAAGGTGTACCCGCGGTGCATGGTCTGCATCCCGCTGCTGCATGGACTTGGGTGCAGGCGAGACGGCTTGCGTCCCGCCCGGAAGTGAAAGTTGTTGGATTCACGCCCTCCTTTGTGCGGTTTGTCACAGGGAGGGCGTTTTTGTTTGTGCAGACCGCCCGCCCGGTATTCCTTTTGCAAGGAGGACAGTTGATATGAACAACTCGAAAAATTCCGTCCGCACGCTCACCATGCTGGCCTTGCTGGTGGCAATGAGCATCGTGTTCAGCCGGGTGCTGAGCATCTCCACCGGCTTTGTGCGGTTCAATCTGGGCAGCCTGCCGGTGCTGCTGGCAGCGCTGCTGTTCGGCCCCGGTGCCGGCTTTGCCGTGGGCGCTGTGGCCGATATGATCGGCGGCGTGCTGGCAGGCTACGCCATCAACCCGCTCATCACGCTGGGCGCGGGTGCCATTGGTCTGGTGGCGGGGCTTGCATGGCAGAAGCTGCCCGGGCTGCGCACCGGCCTGCGGCTGCAGATCAGCGTGCTGCTGGGACACTTTGTGGGTTCCATGGTCATCACCTCGCTGGCACTGCGCATCTTCTACGGCTACCCGTGGGCAACGCTGGCAGTGCGCATCCCCAATGCACTGATCCTGGCTGCGGTGAACACTGTGCTGCTGCGCATCCTGCTGGAGAACCGTACCCTGATGAAGATGGTGAAAAAGTAAAAAGAGGCATTACAATGAATTACGAACAGGCAATGGAATACATCCACGCCGTCCAGTGGGCCGGCCACAAGCCCGGCCTGACGCGCACCCGCACCCTGCTGGCCGCACTGGGCGACCCGCACAAACAGCTCAGATTCGTGCATGTTGCAGGCACCAACGGCAAGGGCAGCACCGCCGCCATGATGGCGTCCTGCCTGCAGGCCGCGGGCTATCGGGTGGGCCTGTACACCTCGCCCTTCATCAACCGCTTCAACGAGCGCATCCAGATCAACGGCGTGCAGATCCCGGATGAAGAGCTGGTGAAACTGGTGGAGCAGGTAAAGCCCGCCGCCGATGCCATGGAAGATGTGCCCACCGAGTTTGAGATCATCACGGCGCTTGGAATGCTCTATTTTGCCCAGCAGAAATGTGAGATCGTGGTGCTGGAGGTGGGCCTTGGCGGCACGCTGGATTCCACCAACGTCATTGATGCCCCGGAGTGCGCAGTCATCACGGCACTGGGCATGGATCATGTGAAGGAGCTTGGCCCCACTCTTGCGGACATTGCCGCCGCCAAGGCGGGGATCATCAAGGAAGGCTGCCCGGTGGTGAGCTACGGCGGCGTGCCAGAGGCAGATATTGTTATCCGCCGCGTCTGTGCTGAAAAGCATGCCGAGCTGACTGAGGTGGATTTCAGCAGGCTGAAATACGAGGGCGGCAGCCTTGACGCGGTGGAGTTCGACTTTGACGGCCTGACGGATGTGCACCTGCCCCTGATCGGCAGCTACCAGCCGCGAAATGCGGCGCTGGCTATCACGGCTCTGCGGGTGATGCGTGCCCATGGCTGGAACATTCCGGAAAGCGCCATCCGTACCGGTCTTGAAGCGGTCAGCTGGCCGGGCCGCTTTGAACTGCTGCGGCACGAACCGGCGTTTCTGCTGGACGGCAGCCACAACGCCCACGGAATGCGTGCCACGGTGCAGAGCCTGAGAGACCGCTTCCCCGGGCAGAAGTTCGTTTTTCTGGTCAGCATCATGGCAGACAAGGATGTGGACCAGATGCTCAGCCTGCTGGCACCGCTGGCGGTGCGGTTCGTCACGGTGGCGGCGCACACGCCGCGCGCCATGCCTGCCGAAACGCTGGCAGAACACATCCGGGCCTATGGCTGCAGGGCGGAAGCGGCAGCTTCCATTGAAGCGGGCGTGGCCCGGGCGGTGGAGCTGGGCGGCGAAGGCCCGGTGTGCGCACTGGGCACGCTGTATTTCTCTGGCGATGTGCGGAAGGCGTTTGCGGAACTTGTGAAGGGCTGAAGATTTAAAATGGCTCCGCGTGCGCTGCGCCATCATCAGCGGAAAAATATTTTTATATTTGCAAATCAGGAAAATCTGCGGATTTTCCTGATTTGCTTTTTTCACGGAAAAAGTTGCTTCTTGTGCAGAGAGCGGTCGCGTGGGACAGGCTTAAGGGCTTTTATAAAATTCTTCTCCGCCGGGTATGTTCTCTTTTGCGTGCCAAAAGAGAACCAGAAAGGACGGCGGTGCCCGCAGGGCATGAAAGCCCCAGTGGGGCTTTTAAGCCGCAGACCGGTTTGC
>NZ_FMFG01000088.1:0-1279 GCF_900066275.1 uncultured Faecalibacterium sp.
TGCAGCAAATCCCCATCGGAGAGCTGTTTCCTTTCAAAAACCACCCCTTTAAGGTTTTGGATGATGAGTCCATGTGCAGAGCCTGTATGAGAAGAAACTTACCACTTATCCCCGAACTGATAGCTGCTATATCACCGATGATGACGAGGAAATGCTGGAGGAGCTGACCGAGGCGCTGGAGGTTTTTCTCGACATTACCCCGGAAGATGTGGACGAGGCGGTGCCCCGGACACGGCGCACCGTCAACCGGGAAAAAGTCACCGACCACCACGCCATCCTGCCCACCCGCAGTATGCTGCAAGCCGATCTGGAGGCTCTGCCCAAGGGCGAGCAGAACATCCTGAAGCTCATCATCGCCCGGACATTGATGGCGGTGAGCAAGCCCTTCCGTTATCTGGAAACCCTGCTGACAACCGAATGTGCTGGGGAGGAGTTTACCGCCAAGGGCAAGGAGGTTTTGGAGGAAGGCTGGAAAGCGGTGGAGCGCAAGGTGCTGGCGGACATCTTGAACCGGAAGCAAGAACTCGCCGCCCTGCCAAATGCAGCGAAAAACGAGTGCGGCATCCTCAATGCAGAACTGAAAGAGGGGCAGACCTCGCCGCCGAAGCATTTTACCGAGGACACCCTGCTGCACGCTATGGAAACCGCCAGTGCAGACAGTATGCCGGAGGGCGTGGAGCGTCAGGGTATCGGCACCCCGGCTACCCGTGCCGCCACCATTGAAAAGCTTGTGCAGAAGGGTTTTCTGGAACGCAAGGGCACCAAGAAAACCAAGGTGCTGCTGCCTACCGACAAGGGCAAAGCCCTTATTACCGTAATGCCCGAAGAAATTCAGTCCCCGGAAATGACCGCCGACTGGGAAACAAAGCTGCTGCAAATCGAACGTGGCGAAATGGAGCCGAGTGAATTTATGACCGAAATCAATACGATGATTACCGAACTGGTAAAGAACACGGAAATGAAAAAAGGAGTGAATCCGGGTATGGAGTACCCAAGAGGGTGAGCAGCGATTCGACAACCACACTGACAAATTGCTGAACTATATCCGCTTCTGGCAGGCAGACGGCGAAAGCGAAAAAACTTCTGTCCGTACCCGTACCAGCCTGCGGCAGCTTGTGGAAGAAGGACACTTCAAGGGCGGCAGTGCGCCGTATGGTTATGACCTTGTGAAAAGTGGCCGCATCAACAAGCGCAAGCACGAACTCTACGAACTGCATCCGCAGGGTAGAAGTTTATCGCGGATACCAAATCCATGTGGACTTCAACTTTGATCTTGCAC